>NZ_JACFPK010000020.1:0-596 GCF_016102025.1 Lactobacillus sp. M0393
ATCTTGGTATATTTAACCGTGATCGTGATATCTTGATCAGTTGACTTTACCTGGGTTCCTTTTACTACTTTGGTATCAGCTTCATACCCAGTTACTTCTGGTGAGTTGACATCTTTAAACGCAGCACTTGCCGGACTCCACGGACCATAATCGGTCTTCTTGGTTACGAAGTCTACTGTACCCTCACGGGTAAACTTGACTGTTTGTACGTTATCAGACAGTGGTGTTGGCGTACCGACATACTTGATGGTCTGTTTAACTTCTTTAATGAGGTTCGCGTCATCATTTTTACCTGTCAGCGGATTGTTTTGCCCTGGTAGATAGGTCTGTTTCTTGTGCTTCATCTTAACGACGAACTTTTGCGAAGCGTCATTGAATACTTTATCTCCACCATCAGTAAAACCATCAGAAGCTACTTCATAGCCCGCATTGATTAAGTCTTTAATAGTCTTGTCGTGTTCATCATGAGGGATCTTTTGACCCTCCTTGCCTGCAAGATTATTAGAAGCAATCACCTTGTTGTTATCGTCAACGTCTTGGTATTCAATAACCGATTGCTTATTATTTATCTTGGTATATTTAACCGTGATCGTGAT
>NZ_JACFPK010000021.1:0-477 GCF_016102025.1 Lactobacillus sp. M0393
GTGAAGTCGTAACAAGGTAGCCGTAGGAGAACCTGCGGCTGGATCACCTCCTTTCTAAGGAAAAGGGAGCCGAGACGGAGAGTAGAAATACTAAGAGAAGTCCGGCAAAGCACATGAGTAGGGAAGACATTGTTTAGTTTTGAGGGTAGTACCTCAGAAAAAGGAAAAGATACGCTAGGTACGGGCCTATAGCTCAGCTGGTTAGAGCGCACGCCTGATAAGCGTGAGGTCGATGGTTCAAGTCCATTTAGGCCCATAGGCAAGTATAAGAAAAGCAGCGTGTCTAGAAAAGACATTGGGGGCTTAGCTCAGTTGGGAGAGCACCTGCTTTGCAAGCAGGAGGTCATCGGTTCGAACCCGTTAGCCTCCATTGGATCTGTCGCAGATCCAATGAGTTAGTACATTGAAAACTGAATATAATCCAAGAAAAACCGAGAAACAATCAAAAGAGAACAGATTGCTAAAGAGCGACCGAGA
>NZ_JACFPK010000022.1:0-408 GCF_016102025.1 Lactobacillus sp. M0393
GAGTTAGTACATTGAAAACTGAATATAATCCAAGAAAAACCGAGAAACAATCAAAAGAGAACAGATTGCTAAAGAGCGACCGAGAGAGTATCTTGAGTAAGGTCAAGTAAAGAAGGGCGCACGGTGAATGCCTAGGCACAATGAGGCGAAGAAGGACGTGACGAACCACGAAAGGCTTCGGGGAGCAGTAAGTACGCAATGATCCGGAGATATCCGAATGGGGGAACCCAATGCATGCAGATGCATTACCAGGTGGTGAATTAATAGCCACCTGGGGCAAGACGCAGTGAACTGAAACATCTAAGTAGCTGCAGGAAGAGAAAGAAAAATCGATTTCCCTAGTAGCGGCGAGCGAAGCGGAAAGAGCCCAAACCAGATGATTTATCATTTGGGGTTGTAGGACTGCGA
>NZ_JACFPK010000023.1:0-289 GCF_016102025.1 Lactobacillus sp. M0393
CCGTTGCTGCTACCATTAGACCCGTTGCTGCTACCGTTGGAGCCGTTGCTGCTACCATTAGACCCGTTGCTGCTACCATTGGAGCCGTTGCTGCTACCATTAGAGCCGTTGCTACTACCGTTGGAGCCATCGCTACTACCATTAGAGCCGTTGCTGCTACCGTTGGAGCCGTTGCTGCTACCGTTGGAGCCATTATTATCTGGAATCTTGGTATATTTAACCGTGATCGTGATATCTTGATCAGTTGACTTTACCTGGGTTCCTTTTACTACTTTGGTATCAGCTTCAT
>NZ_JACFPK010000002.1:0-29460 GCF_016102025.1 Lactobacillus sp. M0393
AAGCACCCTTTTTTAGCAGCCCATTCGTTTTAAGATAAGAATATTTTTTCTTACCCTTTTTGTTATAAACACGAGTCTTATGATTCAAGGTTAGCTTGCCTTGCTCAGAATTTACATTTGATGTAGTAGTTTGAGCTTGAGCAATATTAGTCGTAGTAGCTGCTATTGATGCTATTGTCAATATTCCAGCTACTAAGCTAATAAACAAATTTTTGTTAATTTTCATTGTAATTACCCCTTTATCCTTAAATTCTAATAGCTAGCTATTAAATTGTCTATTAAGAATGATAACTTTACGTAAAACAAAAAAGATAGCAAGAAGCCCGCTTTTTTTCTGAATAATACTTAAATATCACTTTTGCATTTTACACAACAGCTTAAGCATATGCTTATTTAAATGTATAACTGTTTAACTGGCCTCCATTTAAGATTTTCATCACTTATTTGGGCAAACTTTTGTGTTAGTAATAGTAATTTTACATTATTGTATAGACCAATTTTTAAAATATTGCTTGACCAATTTATTAAAAAAGGCTAATATTCCATACGTAAGTTGAATTAACTAATTAATCCAAATTAATTATTTTTACTAGACCAAAGGAGAAGAATATGTGTGGAATTGTTGGCATAGTTGGAAAGTCTGCTAGAGAAATTGTTTTAAATGGGTTGTCTAAGCTTGAATATCGCGGATATGATTCTGCAGGAATTTACCTCAATGATTTGGCAGGAAAAGAATATTTAACTAAAACTGCTGGTCGTATTGAGGACTTGAAGAACAAAATGACTCCAGAAGAGCAGGGTATGATTGGAATTGGTCATACTCGTTGGGCAACACATGGTAAGCCCACTGAAACTAATGCTCATCCCCAATTTGATGAAACTGAACGCTTTTATCTGGTTCATAATGGCGTAATTGAAAATTACCAAGAAATAAAAAAGCAATACTTAAATGATGTTACCTTTAAGTCTGACACTGATACCGAGGTAATAGTTCAATTAGTTAGTAAATTTGCTCGTGAAAAAAATGAAGATGCCTTTACGGCTCTAAAGCAGGCTCTACAAGTGATTAAGGGATCATATGCTCTTTTATTAATAGACAATCAGAATCCAAATCATATTTTTATTGCTAAAAATAAATCTCCTTTGATGCTGGGACTGGGTAATGGCTTTAACGTTATCGCATCTGATGCCTTATCGGTATTGGATCAAACCAAAACTTTCGTTGATTTACAAGATGGTGAGGTTGGAGACATTACTCAAAATGGGTATCAGCTTGAAACTATTGCTGGTCAAAAGGTTGATCATCAGCACTATGAGTTAAATATTGATGAAAATGCTGCTTCTAAGGGCACTTATGAATTTTACATGCTTAAAGAAATTTGTGAGCAGCCGAGTGTTTTACGGCACTTAGATCAACATTATCTTGATCAAACTGGTGACCCTAAAGTAGATGCTAAAATTATTAATGCTCTATCTCAGACAGATAGACTGTATATCTTTGCTGCTGGTACCAGTTATCATGCGGGCTTAATTGGTAAACAACTTTTTGAAAAGCTGACTAAGATTCCAACTGAAGTAGGATTTGCATCTGAAGCAGGTTACCATTTTCCAATGATGTCAAAACACCCATTCTTTATTTTCTTATCGCAATCAGGTGAAACGGCTGATTCACGCGTTGTCTTGCAACAAGCGATTAAACGTGGTATTCCTAGTCTAACTTTGACGAATGTTCCCAATTCTACTTTAGCGCGCGAAGCTAATTATGCCATGTCACTTGAAGCTGGGCCCGAAATTGCTGTAGCTTCAACTAAAGCTTATACTGCCCAAGTTGCCGTTCAAGCTATAGTTGCCAAGGCATTAGGAGAAAAATTAGATGTTAAAGATGCTGCAGCTTTTGACTTGAAAAAGAATTTCGCTTTAGCTGCAGAAGGAATTGAACAAGTGATTTCCAGTCAAGCCAAAATAGAGCAACTAGCACAAAAAGATTTAATACCTAGTCGAAATGCATTTTATATTGGCAGGGGTATTGATTATCCGGTCGCTTTGGAAGCTGCCCTTAAGCTTAAAGAAGTATCTTATATTCAAACAGAAGGTTTTGCGGCAGCAGAATTAAAGCATGGCACAATTTCATTGATTGAAAAAGGCACGCCTGTAGTCGCTTTAATTAATGACCCTGTTACGGCAGATTTGATGCGGGGAAACATTCAGGAGGTAATTGCACGTGGAGCAACTGTTATTACTATTGCGCGTAAATCATTAGCTAAACCTAGCGATGATATTGTTTTACCTGAAGTTAATTATTATCTTTCGCCACTTGTTAGTGTAGTAGCAGCACAATTATTTGCATATTTTGCAGCTAAAGATAAAGGACTAGATGTTGATAAGCCGCGTAATTTGGCGAAAAGCGTTACTGTAGAATAAACTTTTTGAGTTTCTGTTTTGTTTTAAAAGAGAATATTTTTTGAAAAAGTCGTAAGTAATTACGACTTTTTGTATAATAAAGAAGATAGTGAAAAAGTGTAGGAGGATATTATTTTGGCAATAAAATTGATTGCGGTTGATTTAGATGGTACTTTACTTACTACTTCTAAACAAATTTCACCAGAAACTGAAAGGGTACTGAAACAAGCTGACAGTCAGGGCATTAAGGTGGTTTTAGCCACAGGTCGACCATTGTCTGGTACAATTGAATTTAATAAACAATTAGGTTTACAAGGCGCAAGACAATATGACATTGTTTTCAATGGTGCAGTAATTCAGGATCTGGCGGGAAATATTTTAATGAATGAAGAAATGAACTACCGTGATTTCTCTAATATGCGTCGCTTGCAAAGATTAGCCCATGTCAACCTTCATTTTGAAACTCCTGAGTGTTACTGGACATGTGATCGTGATATAGGAGTAAATTTAGCTAGAAATGCTACCTATAATAAAAATGTGATTAAAGTGAGGAAAGCAGAAGAAATACCACAAGATTTTACTTTTAATAAAGTGGGGCTTAGTGTTCTTGATGATGAACGTGAAGTTGATAAATTGTGGAATAATATCCCTCAATGGGCCTTTGCCAAGTATGATATTGTCCGCAGCTTTTCTTCTATTGTTGAAATTAACATTAAAGATGCTTCTAAGGGTAATGCAGTCCAGCAATTAGCCGAGAGACTGAAAATTAAGTCAAGTCAAGTTATGGTTTTTGGCGATCAGGGCAACGATATTTCGATGTTTACTAATCCTGATTTCAAAAAAGTAGCCATGGGTAATGCTGTGGGAATGATCAAAGACAATTCAGATTATGTGACTGCAGATAATGACAATGATGGAATTGCCAAAGCACTAAAAAAGTTTGTTCTGTAGTAAAATAAAACTAGGTTGATTATTATGGTAGAAAAAAATAAAGAACATAATATTTCCGAAGCTGAGTGGGAAGTTATGAGAATAGTGTGGACTTTAGGAGAAATTCACACTGGTGATGTGATTCAGCAACTGCAAGCAAAAAAGGATTGGTCTGAGTCAACTATTAAAACTCTGATGGGTCGCTTAGTCAAAAAGGGTCTGCTAAAAACCCGTAAGGACGGTCGCCGTTTTGTATACTCCGCTACTGTTACGCAGATAGAGATGATGATTCAAGTCACTAATGAAATGATGTGTCACATGTGTGATATGCATAAAGGTAAGGTAATGATAGCAATTCTGAAGGATATGCCTCTTTCTCAAGGTGATATTACCCAGATTGAAAAAGAACTTGCTCTAAAAAAGGAGCATGCTCCTGAAATGGTTAATTGTAACTGTCTGGCTTCGGGTCAACATGTCTGTTAGATTAAACAGTTAATGTTTTTTAGGAGGTTAATTAAATGAGAAAATTCGCTAGTATTTTGTTACGGCTAATTTTTGTTGCAGCGGTTGGTGTTTCCGGTTTTCTAATGATAGAGTCCCCGATAACAGTGAATGTGCAAAATGTTCGTGGCCTGGCTCAAACAGTGATCAAAAAGAGTGTTAACAATACAGGTGACTCAAGACTAAAGAGTACATTGAAACTGGCTAAGGACTTTGGTGTTGAAGACAAAATTCTCGAACAATTACCTAAAAAATATCATCATGATATGTCTTATACCAGTTTGTACAATTTAGGTGCAAGTTACCAGGAAAATGGTGAAGTGACGGCTAAAAGTTTATCTTTTCCAGAGAATAATGATGTGCAAAAAGCAGTTAGCAAATTGTTACTAAACAAAATTAACGACGGTTTGAAAGAAAACCAGAATCAGGTTAATCAAAGTATCACTATTTTCCATTATTGCTTTTTTGCCGCAATACTAATTTTTATCCTATCCGCTTTGTTAATATTATTTGGTAAATATTGGGCTGCAATTATTTTGTTAATTGCATCTGTGGGATCCTTTGGAGCATTACAATTCTTAGCTAACCAATTAGTACAATGGCTGGAAAGTAATGTTGCTCAAGGAATTTCGTTAACTGTTTCTCCAGTGCTGTGGGCAGGATTGGCAGTAGGTGTAATAACAGCATTGATTTGGCCATTAGTTTTAAAGCTAACAAAAAAAGAATAAAATATTAATTTTAAAATTAAGCATTACCTAAAAAATTAGGTTAATGCTTATTTATTTTAACGTAACGTAAATACTTATTAAATGTGTGCTAAAATTAATAGTGATTTGAATGTATAAATAAAGGACAAATTAATGTACTACTTTTTAAACAATAGATTAGACGCAAATAGTTCAGGGATAGAGCACGCAGAAGTAAAAAGATTAATGCTTTTTAAACGCAATCACGTTAAGGCAAAAATTGTTATGTCAGAGTTTAATCGCTTTGCACATCGTAATTTAACTTTATATGGCATGACTGATGATGATTATGTCAATATGTTTGACTTCTTTGCCGGTACGGTAAAGTTTGCTAGTCGCGTTGTCACGATAAAAGATTTACCGATACCAAACTTTAATAAGGTGAAGAAAATCAATAATGGTTATGAAGTGTACGAAGACAATCGTAAAACCATGACTATTAATATGTTGCCTAATGGTAGTGTGGACACGATTAAATATTATAACGGAGATGTCAACTGCATTAAGCAGGACTTTTATGATACTCGTGGGTTTAAAAGCCTAACACAAATTTATGATACAGTGGATGGACATTTAGTCTGTGAATTGTTTTTCCGTCCCGACAATACCATATATTACGAGATTTCATATGAAAAAAGACCGAATTCATATCCAGCAACTAACATTCAATTGACTGATATTCAAGGTGTTGTACACTCACTTATGAATAGTGGTCAAGCCTTTACTATTATGCTTGATGAATTAAACCAGCAGGATGGGGATGAAAGGTCAACCTTTATCTCTGATCGCAGTAATATTACCAACGTGCCAATGATTAATATGAAAACGCCTGCCAGAAAAATCGAACATTTTCATAATATTCACTTCAGAGACTACTGGGATCCTTCTTCACCTCTTACTTACAACTCAATTTCTAATAACGAATTACTCAGTAAAACCGACTTAGTAGTCACTCCTGGAAAACATCAAGCGGATGACATGCGTGAAAGACTAAGAACGCAAGTGCCGATAGTAGCTATACCTGTGGGAATAGTACCAGATGAGCAGTTATATGCAGAGCATATCCCAATGAGCGAGCGTATAAAAGGAAAAATAATAATTGTAGCTCGTTTATTCCATGAAAAACGAATTGATGACGCGATCAAAGCCTTTAATCAAGCTTATCAAAATAATGATACGCTTACTCTAGATATTTATGGTTATGGCAATGGCGCGGATAATTTCAAAGAAGAAAACATGCTAAAGAAGCTGGTGCGAGATCTCAAGTTGGAAAATGTAGTTCACTTTATGGGTTACACCCAAGATATGGATTATGTCTATGACAATGCTCAACTTTCAATTCTTTCTTCAAGATACGAAGGAGCTCCGCTTTCAATAGTTGAAGCTCAATCACACGGCGTTCCGGTATTTGCATATGATATCAATTATGGTCCAGCAGACTTAATTGCTGATGGTCAGAGCGGTTTTGTCTTGCCAAGTGGTCATATAGATGACTTAGCAGCTAAAATTAGTGAATTCTTTGCTAGTCCAAAATTACGCAGGAAAATGAATGAGGGTGCTTATCAAAATGCTAAGCGCTTTTCCAGTGATAATGTTTGGCGTTACTGGCAAAAATATGTGATTAATACAGATAAATAAATAGCATTTAAAAAGTCACTTTGAAATTCAAGGTGGTTTTTCTTTGCTTTTAATTTATTGCATTTCAAAAAAATGTGAGTTACTATGGTTATTTAGTTAGCTTGCTAACTAAATAACCAGGAGGAATTCGAATGGAAAGAAAATTAGATGCAAAATTAATTTGTTCAATTTTCGCAGCTGGACTGATGTCATTTTCAGGTGTGCTAATTGAAACGGCAGGGAACGTTACTTTTCCAGTTTTAATGAATGATTTTCATGTTAATATGGCCACAGTACAATGGATGACAACAGGCTATTTACTGGTTGCTTCCATTATTATGCCGCTATCGGCATATTTAAAAAGAAACTTTAGTTCGAAAAAGCTGTTTGTAACAGCCGCTTCTTTATTTATTTGCGGATTGGTGATCGACGCAGTTGCTAACCAATTTATTTTTTTAGTTATTGGTCGCGTAATTCAGGGCGCGGGCGCAGGAATAGCTATTCCCTTAATGTTTAATATCATTTTGGAAAGGACACCGCTTGATAAACTCGGCCTCCTTATGGGAATAGGAACAATGATTACTGCTGTAGCTCCAGCTTTAGGACCAAGTTTTGGCGGGTTGGTTGTTAATAATTTAGGCTGGCGTTATATTTTTATCTTTATTATCCCCGTGATGGTAATATCTTTGATCATGGGCTTAACTTCAATAACAAGTCAAACCGAGAGCATTAAGCATACTACGCTTGATACTACCGGCTTTCTGAGCATTGCTTTAACGTTTATTGGTTTAATTTTTGCTTTTAGCAACTTGTCTAAAATTTTACAAAAACCGTTCATGTTTGTTTTACCTTTAGCATTAGGAATAATCAGTTTAATCATTTTTATTAAGCACTCATTGAAAACTACTAATCCATTGATTAATATTCGTGTTTTTAAAAACATCAGATTCACTCAAGGAATTACAGCCTACTTTATTTTCCAGGTAAATACCTTGGGTTTGTCTTTCATCTTGCCTAATTATGTCCAAATTGTCAACCATTCTACTGCGATGACTGCGGGGCTATTACTACTAACCGGTGGGCTCGTAGGAGCAATTATGTCACCAATTAGTGGTAGGTTACTTGATAACTATGGACCAAAAAAGCCAATTATGACTGGAGCTGTTTTTGAAATAATTGGTGGCATATTATATTGTTTATTTGCTTCATCGTTAACCTCTGGCAAGATAATCTTGTTTTATACCATTACGATGCTGGGAATAGGTTTAGTAATGGGTGATACTATGACGGCTTCTATTGGTCAACTTGACGAAAAAGAAAGTACTGATGGTAACGGTCTGTTCAATATGGCACAGCAATTTGCTGGTGCGGTTGGCACTGCAGTTATTTCAGCCATCATGCAATTCGTAGAGCAGATGAGTAGTCAAAATTCTACTTCTGGAAAATACATTGATGCCTCACAAGTCGGTCTAATTTTTATTCTAATTATTGTCCTTATTGGTGTATACTTACTTTATCAGGCTACAAAACCAGTAAAAGCAAAGGAATGAAATAATGAAAAGATTAGGATTGGCATTGCAGAGAGTACAAAATACGTTTAACCGCAACGCTGATCACTATGCCAGAAAAATAGGTCTAACTGGAACGCAAATGTTGATTATCGAATACTTATCTTCCTTTGCCCAAAATAAGCCAATTTATCAAAAAGACATTGAGCATGAATTCAATATTAGAAAGTCAACGGCTACCAATGTTTTACATTTAATGGCAGAAAAAGACCTAATTACGAAAAAAGTCGATCCACATGACACTCGATTAAAAGCAATCATCCTAACCCCTAAAGCTGTTAATTTAGAACAAAAAATTTCTAACTATGTTTTTCAGTCTGAGAATAGTTATGCTGCAATTCTTGGAACTGAAACTAAAAATGAGTTAGTAGAGAATTTACAGAAACTGAATGACGCTATTTCGGAAAAATAGGATAAATTAAAAACTAGTTATTGTTTTGAGGCAATAACTAGTTTTTTCTTAATTTTTATTATCTTTCGTAATTAGGTGCTTTCTTGGTAATTTGCACGTCATGTGGGTGAGATTCTCGTAAACCAGCATTAGTAATTTTGACAAATTGTGCATTTTCTCGTAAGTCAGCAATTGTAGCGGCACCGACATAACCCATGCCCGAGCGCAGACCGCCAATAATCTGGAAGACAATATCAGAAACATCACCTTTATATTCAACGCGTGCTTCTACGCCTTCAGGTACTAACTTGTTAGCCTCGTTTACTCCGCCTTGGAAATATCTGTCTGAAGAGCCATGAGCTTGGGCCATTGCACCGACAGAACCCATTCCGCGATAAGTCTTAAATTTGTGACCGTCACTTTCGAAAATTTCGCCCGGTGCCTCAGTAGTCCCTGAAAGCATGCTACCAAGCATAACAGCATTACCACCAGCAGCTAGAGCCTTCACAATATCACCGGAATACTTCATACCACCATCGGCAATTATTGGTTTGTGGTATTCTCTAGCAGCTGTAGCCGCATCATAAATTGCAGTAATTTGTGGGACTCCAACACCAGCTACGACACGTGTGGTGCAAATAGAACCCGGCCCAATTCCAACTTTGACAATATCAACACCTGAATCGAAGAGTGCTCTAGCAGCATCACCAGTAGCGATATTGCCGGCAATAAGGGTAATATCAGGGAAATGTGCCCTAATTTCTTTTATCTTACGTAAAACTCCAGCTGAATGACCATGTGCAGTGTCAATGACAATTGCGTCTGCTCCCTTTTCTATAAGTGCTTCAGCCCGTTCAAATGTATCACTGGTAACGCCAATAGCAGCTGCAACCAGTAAGTGGTTGTGATCATCAACAGCGGCTTTCGTAATATTACTTGGGACAACAACATTTTTGACATTTGCTACTTCTCCAGCTTGAGCGGTGATTGACATATTTTTATGGATCACTCCTAAGCCGCCTTGCAGTGCAATAGCTATGGCCATTGCACCTTCAGTCACAGTGTCCATTCCCGCGCTTATTATAGGAATATTTAGTTTAAGATTAGGTGCCAGTTGAGTATGTAAATCTACTTCATTGGGTAATACGTGGCTTTCGGCTGGAATTAATAAAACATCATCAAAAGTTAGACCTTCTTTAACAAATTTTGTTGTCCAATTTGACATTTAATGCACTCTCCTTTTTAAAATTATTAAAGTTAAATTGATTACACTTTACTAGTGATTTTGATCTTGGTCAAGATAAAATTATCGATCGTATTGTTAAAATTATAGTATTTCTATCGCAGTATTTCAATGTAAAAGTCGAACAAAAGTACAATATAAATAGTTATTGTAAGTTAAAAATAAAAATGTTATTATTTTTAATATTGATTTGTAGCTATATAAAAGCTTTAATGACAAAGAATGTAATTAAAATTCGCTTAAAATGTTCGTGTTTAGTGTGATTTTGTTAATGAGAAAAAGATGATTCAAAAAATTATCTCGTAAGTTTGTTGACGGATTGCCTAAGGCTGAACTGCATGTTCATATAGAGGGAACTCTAGAAGCAGAAATGGAATTTGCCATCGCTAAGAGAAACCAGATTGATATCGGTACTAAGACTCCAGCGGATATTGACCGGAATTATGGAATAGGATTGCCAGAATTTTTAAAGGCATACTATAAAGAAAGGGATGCAGGTTTTGTGGACTAACAAGATTTCTATGATTTAACTGCAGCTTTTTTGTGCAAAGAAGCTGACAGCAATGTTAAGCACCTTGAATTGTTTTTGGATCCTCAAGCACACTAGTAGAGGAATCCGTTTTGATACAGTAATTGAGGTCATTCATGAAGAGATTGTTGATGCAGCACCATTAGACATTGATGTCCAGTTAATAATGTGCTTTTTAAGAGAATATTCACAAGAATCAGCAATGCCAACTTTAAAAGAAGCTGAGCCATATCATAAAAAGGGCTGGATATTAGGTGTTGGTCTTGATTCAGATGAGCATCATAATCCACCGTTGAAGTTTATGCTGGTTTTTGCTAAGGCCCGAGCTCAAGGTTACTATTTAACAATGCATTGTGATCTCCCACCAAGTTGATTCAGTTGATCATATCAAACAAGCTTTAGAAATTATTACGGTGGATCGTTTGGATCATGGCTTAAATATAGTTGAAAATGCGGATTTAATGACTTTTTTAACAGACCAAAAAATTGGTATTACAGCATGCCCCATGGCTTATTTTTATACCCGCAACGTTATGGAACAGGAGGCTATTAATAAGCTTTTTAATTGCGGTGCATTGATTAGTTTTAATTCCGATGATCCGGCTTATAAGGGTAGTAATTATATTAATGATGTTTACTATAAATTTGCCCAAAAGTGCGATTGGAGTGAAAAAGAACTGATTCGAATAGCACAAAATTCATTTAAAACATTTTGGATCAGTCAGCAGGAAAAAGAAAGCTATCTTGCCCAAATAGATGAATATATCTCAAGTAAAAGGTGATATTTCTAAATAGAAAATATATTTTGTGCCAAAAATTAAATTATATTTAAAAACTGCTAAAAATGTGGTAGAATTTATCTAATTGTTGCTGATTTAAAAATTATAAGTAATAAGGTTAAACCAATGACAGTTTCTAAATGTATGATGATAGGTGTTCAAAACTTAAAGCAATTTTGTAAAAAGGATTGTCCTTTTAAAAATTGCTTTTTTGTGCTGGCTAGATAACTAAATGAGGTCAAAAATGAACGAAAATGCGATTGAAGTTCATAATCTTTCTAAGGATTATTTTATTAGCAGCAGGGGTGAAAACTGGCGTGCAGTTGTTAAAAATATTTTTAAGCCTGAAAAGACGGCAGTGCAAGCAGTAAAATCGCTCAATTTTACTATCAAGAACGGTGAAAAAGTTGGCTTTATTGGCAAAAATGGGGCAGGTAAGACCACGACCATTAAGATGCTGACTGGAACCTTGTTTCCATCAGCTGGAACTTGTAGGGTAAATGGCTATGATCCTACAAAAAGGATAAATGATTTCAAAAAGTCAATCTCAGTCGTTATGGGAAATAGATCGCAACTTTTTCCTGATTTAACCCCTAGAGATTATTTGAAATTATTGCAGTCAATGTACGATATACCAGAAGAAATTTTTAAAAAAACGGTCAATGATCTGGCTCAGATATTAAATGTAACTTCAAAATTAGATGTACAAACCCGCAAATTATCACTGGGAGAACGAATGAAAGTAGAATTTCTGGCCGGCGTAGCAACTAGACCAAAAATACTCTTTTTAGATGAACCGACTATTGGCTTAGACGTTTTGGCAAAAAGGGATATACGCAAGTTTTTGTTAAGGCTAAATCAGGAAGAAAGATTGACTGTCTTTCTTACCTCTCATGATATGGAAGATATTGCCACTATCTGTGATCACCTGATCATTGTAAATAGCGGTCAGATAATGTGGGATGGACCAAAAACAGATTTATTAGAGAGGTTTAATCAGAATAAATATATTACTTTTATTAAATCGGAGAACTTCAACGAAAGTAAATTGGGCGCCAAGATTATTGATCAGGATGATTTGACCGTGACAATTAAAGTTCCTGTAGAAAAGGTAGATGACCAAATCGCTCAGTTGGCACGGGATAATCAAGGCTCCGACTATCAAATAAATGACCTGAAACTTGAAGATATTATCTTAGAGCTATTTGCTGAGGAGAAAGAAAAATGATAAAAACCTATTTTTCAGTAAGCAAGATCTCATTGAAGTCTATATTAGCCAATAAGAGCAGCGTCATAATTTTGCTTTTGCAGGCACTGGTACCAAGTTTAGTGATGTTTTATTTATGGTCTTTGATATTGAATCATGGTCAAACTATTGGTGGTTTTAGCAAAAATCAAATGGTAATTTATTATATTGGGGTTAATTTTATTAATTCTTTTGTATGGTATGCAGTTGACTGGGAATTGAATGATGATATCCATTCAGGAGAATTGTCTAATATCATCCATAGACCAATTACAATTGAAAAATATTATTTTGCTAAAATGCTGGGCGATAGACTGGCAAATTTAATTTTGCTTGCTCCGATTTTAATTATTGGATTTGTCTATATAGTTGCGCGTAATTTAATTCATATTTCTTTACTCGTGCTACTTGAATTTGCATTTAGTTTAATTATGGCAGCCATATTATGGTTTCTTTTTTCTTATATTATTGGTAGTGTAGCGTACTGGTTTGACAATCTTTTCTTTGTTTTACTGGTAAAAGAAGTTGTAGTCAATCTGCTGGCAGGCTTTTACTTTCCTTTAGAAATTTTGCCGCCTTTTTTGGTAAAAATAATTAAACTACTGCCTTTTCAATATTTCAGCTCTTTTCCAATTGATACGCTTGTTAAAGCATTACCATCAAATATATGGCTTAAAAACACAATCATTGAAATTGTATGGATGATAGTTTTTTATTTAATAGTAAAAATAGTCAATAAAGAAGGGCTTCAGAGATACTCTGATGTAATGGGTTGATTATGAAAAGTAAACTTAAAGTAGTCAAATCGTTAATTAAAATTGCCTTTTTGCAAACCATTAGTTTCAGGTTAGACACATTGTTTGGGATAATCTCTTCTATATTGTGGTTAGGCATTCCTATAGCCTTTTTTAAGGTAATTTATCTAAATGTTGATACTATCGGTGGTTGGACTTACAAAGAATGTCTGTTGTTGGTTGGCGTTTATACTATGCTTGACGGCTTCTTAATGGCTTTCTTGGTCAAATCAATGCCTAAAATGGAAAAAGACATTAGAGAAGGAACCTTAGATTCAATTTTGTTAAAACCAATTAACGCTAAGGTATATTACTTTTTTAGTGCAATTGAATTTACACAATTAATTAATTCGGTGCTGGGACTATTTGTAATTATTTATGCATGTCAGGGTATAAGTGTTAATATAGGCCAGGTGTTGTTCTTTTTGCTTTCTTGCGTTTTTGGCTGCATTTTATACTATTCTCTTTGGTATTTGTGGACAATTTCGGCATTTTGGTTTCCAACAAATTTTGGCAGAAATGATTTATTTTTAAGTATGATACAAATGAGTCGCTATCCTGCAAGTATTTATCGGGGACTGGGTAATATTATTTTTAATTTCATCCTGCCTTTTGGACTAATTGCTTGTCCTGCTACAATTATTTTAATAAGGCCACGGCAATGGCAAATAATGTTATTGCAACTTTTGATAGCCTTAGTATTCTTATTTTTAGACCATTGGATATGGAATTTAGGCTTGAAGAAATATAATGGAGCAGGTAGATAAAAAGAATTATGAATTTGAATTAAATACTTGCATAGCTATAGAGGCTTTTCTAAAATAATCCTGTTAGTTTTATTTAGAATATAGGAAATGGGATAGACTTTGAAAGACGAACTTCTTACAATTAGTTTAAATGATACAGTAGTAAAAGCAGCTAAAGCTAACCTGGAAAATTATGGACTTTCTGTAGCAAAGTATCTGCAGTTAATGCTGTTTTTGGCCGCAGATAATAAGGCCGAACTTAAGCAAATAATGGTGGACAAAAATGATCTGACTCAATGGTTAAAGCGATTAGATGCCGATTAATAATGAAACTTACTGATATTTTCAGTAAGTTTTTTTTAAGCATTTATGTTTACAACTGTAAATATATCATCTATACTTAAAATAGTTTACAGATGTAGACATAAAATACAACTTCAATTAGGAGGAATTATCGTGATTAGAATTATTATTTTATGCTTAGGAGTCGCACTTATCGTTTTTATCGCATGGTGGTTCTTTGGTAAGCACAATGTTGCCACAGAAAATGCATCTGTTAATTCGAATAAACAAAGTGTTGATATCGTGGTCAAAGGCGGATATTCTCCGGAAAAAGTTATTTTAGAAAGGGGAATACCGGCTACCTTAAACTTTAAAAGAACTGATTCTTCCAGTTGTTTAGATCATGTTATCTTCTCAGATTTTGGTATAAATCAAAAATTGCCTCAAGGTAAAACAGAGCCGATTAAAATAGATACATCAAAACCTGGCGAATACGAGTGGGCATGCAGTATGAATATGTTTCATGGTAAGGTTATTGTCAAATAGTTAGGGTAAAACAATGAAGATCACAACACGTTTTTGGACGTCGCTAATATTATCACTACCAATGCTAATTGAAATGATCATCCATCCTTTTACTGGCTGGATGTTGCCTGGCGGTGAATGGACCATGTTAATTTTTACTACGATTATTATGGTGATTTCAGCTGGTCCATTTGTTTCCAGTGCTTGGTCTGCGTTTAAAAAACACCATTCGAACATGGACACTCTGGTTGCTTTAGGGACATCAATAACTTATCTTTATAGCATTTATGCCATGTCCACCGGTAAACCCGTATTTTTCGAAAGTGCGGCTTTAGTCATTACTTTTGTTTTACTAGGGCAGGTTTTAGAAGAAAAAATGCGGTCTACTGCTTCAAATGCTATGGGAAAGTTACTTAATTTAGGCGCAAAAGATGCTCTGGTTAAAAAAGGTGATCATTTTGTCAGTACTCCCATCACTCAGGTAGTTAAGGGCGACTTAATTCAAGTGATGCCTGGACAAAAAGTTCCAGTAGATGGCAAAATTGTTTCCGGCAATTCCAGTGTTGACGAATCTATGGTAACTGGTGAAAGCATGCCGGTTAAAAAGATTAGTGGCGACCAAGTTATTGGGGCAACAATTAATCAAACAGGTTCATTTGTAATGGAAGCTCAAAAAGTTGGCAATGATACCATGTTGGCTCAAATAGTGGCTATAGTAAAAAAGGCGCAGAACAGTCATGCGCCAATTCAAAAATTAACCGATAAAGTTGCCAATATTTTTGTTCCTACTGTTTTGATTATTGCAATTCTAACTTTTTTAGTTTGGTATATTTTTCTCGGTAAAAATATTGCAACTGCTTTAGTTTTTGCTGTTGCAGTAATGGTGATTGCCTGTCCTTGTGCTTTGGGTCTGGCTACCCCAACAGCCTTAATGGTAGGAACTGGTCGTGGTGCCAAAATGGGCATTTTAATCAAAAACGGCGAAATTTTAGAGGCTGCAAACAGCATTGATACTATAGTTTTTGATAAAACGGGAACGATTACCAAAGGTCAACCACAAGTAACAGATATTGTTGGTGATAGAAAAATTGTTTTACAATTGGCAGCCAGTTTAGAGAAATTGTCTGAACATCCTCTCGCTCCAGCTATCTTAGCTGCGGCTAAAAAGGAAAAGTTGCAGTTAAAAACGGTAGAAAATTTTACTGTAATTGAAGGATGGGGTGTCACTGGTAAAATTTCTGGTACAAATGTTGCGGTCGGCAGCCCCAAAAAGCATAAAGAAATTAAAATTGCTCCAGATTTAGAAGAGCAAATAGTGGCATTGCAAAATGAGGCAAAAACGGTAGTGTCTGTTGTTCAAGATAATCAAGTGCTGGGTCTAATTGCAATTCAAGATGCACCTAAAGAAAACGCCAAAAAAGCAATTTCCGATTTACATCAATTAGGACTTAAAACGGTTATGCTCACCGGTGATAATCAGCAGGTAGCTGCGGCGATTGCAAAGCAGGTTGGTATTGATCAGATAATAGCTGAAGTTTTACCAGTTGATAAAGCTGATACCATTAAAAAGTTGCAGGAAAAACATCATGTCGCCTTTGTTGGTGATGGAATCAACGATGCGCCAGCTCTAACCCAAGCAGACGTAGGAATTGCCATGGGTTCCGGTACCGATGTCGCCATCGATGCAGGTGGCATCGTATTAATTAAAAACGATTTGGAAGATGTTGTCCGGGCTTTAAAGCTAAGCCGCAAGACTTTTAATAGGATAAAATTAAATCTGTTCTGGGCTTTCATTTATAATGTACTGGGGATTCCAGTAGCCGCTGGTTTATTTGCAGGTGTGGGTCTCACACTTAGTCCGGAAATAGCAGGATTAGCTATGGCCTTTAGTTCACTATCAGTTGTTATCAGTTCGGTTTTATTAGGAAAAGCCAAAATATAGTATTTTAAAAGTAAAAGGGCAGTTGAATTACATTCAACCGCTCTTTTTTTACTGTGTGAACTTTAATAATGATGTTTTCCTTTGGCTAAAACAGGCTTGATTTGAATAATATAAGCAAAAATACCAATAATAAGCCAAATGAGGGTAATAAATACGCTATAAGCTAGGTTAGCACCACCTGTTTTAATATAAGTAACTGGTTCTGCAAAAGGAAATAATAAAGCAATTGCTTTTAACCAATCAGGATAAGCTGAAATTACCACTAGTACTCCTGATATTAATTGGGCTAAACTACTAAAAATATTCTCCAAAAAATAAGGATCATTCATTTGCCAGGAAATAGCCCAAGATACAAAACCTAAAGCGCAACCATAAATACATGAAAGTGGTAGCATAAGTAAAGCTCGTCCAATAATGACTAAGGGCGCACCTACTAAGTACAATAGAAAGAGGTTAATTAGTGCTAAAGTGCAGCCTATAATAATGGCAACAATGCACTTAGTAAGCCAATATCTGATACTGAAAGGTCTTTTGGCAATTAACTCAAAGTCAATCTTTAAATTAGCATCGGTAATCACAGCAGAACAAAATGTTTCAAGGGCAAGTACCGCCGCGTCCATTGCAATGGAGCTAATGGCAACATCCCAATTAAATTGATTAGAATACTGCATATTAATTAATACTAACAGGGCTAGATTAATCATTGGCGTGATGAAAAAGTAGGTCAGCTTTGTCCGCCAATTATTCAGAAATGAAAGGCTCGAGAACTGTGTAGCAAACATTAGATAATTTTCAGAGCTCCTTTCCTTCTTACCAGGTCGTTAATTTTTCTGACAATAACCACAATTAATACAATCCAAAGAAGTAAACTGCAGAAATAAGAAGACCAGTTGAGGCTTTTATTATGGGATAAAGCAGCAATTGGTGACGTGATTGGGATAAACCATTGTGACACATTGGTTAATGGCCCTAAAACTGTATCATTGCCGAATAATCCTGCTAATAGTAATATCGGAGTTCCGATTAAACTCTCATAGACCATTGCGTTTGGTGACAGAGTTAGAAAAGATGAAATTAAGATGCCCATTACTGCACAACCGACCCACATTAGCAAAATTAATAAAATAATGTAAAGCGAAACTGTACCAGTAGCTGCTCCTAAAATTTTTGCCAGAATAAATGCAATCGGAAACGAAAATAGACCATAGGTGGATGCAGGCAAAAGCAAGGTAATTAACGAAGCTCTTTCATCGTACTGGCTGTTTAATAAATATGGCAGCGTTCCTTTGTAACGTTCGAAACTGATGCAACCGGCAACGGTTGTACAAGAAGTCCACATTCCAAAAATACCGCTTTGAAGCCATATTTGTGTATTATTCAAATTATGTGTAGCATACGCCATAATATATTGCATTAAGAAGATAGAAGTAGTACTTGTGATCGTCAACCAGACAAAATATTGATCTGAAAGATAATCTTTAACATGAAAGAGGAAGAGACGAATAAAACGCATTTTTATTTCCTCCTTAATTTAGGTGCTAAAGCTAAGTAGGCTTCTTCTAAATTTTTAGGTTTTTGGTTTATCTCTTTTTCGGCTAAGCCAAAAACAGCATTGATGGTGCCGGTAAAAAATACTTTCCCTGCACCTAAAATGACTATCCGTTTAGCCAATTTTTCAACTTCGGACATTGTATAACTGGTTAATAAAATACTTATACCCGAGTCAGACAAATTTTTAATTGTCTTCTGCACACTTTGTGCAATTTCAACATCAAGACCACTTGTGGGTTCATCCAAGAGTAATAAATTAGGATTATTGAGCAAAGAGCGTGCTATATGCAGTCTTTGCGTCATTCCTTTAGAAAATTCTCCCACTTTTTTATTGGCAACATTCAGAAGGTCAACAATTGACAGAACACGTTCGATTTCTTTGTTCTGCTTGCGGAAGGGAACCTTTGCCAAGTCCGCAAAAAATTGCAAATTTTGCTTGGCTGTAGCGTTACGGTAAAAACCTAAATCACCACCAAAAGAAACACCAATGTTTGGTCTCTTTCGTGCAGTGGTAATATCTTGACCATTTAAAATCACATGGCCGGAAGTAGGGATTAAATAACCGCCAATGATTGAGACAATAGTAGTTTTTCCAGCACCATTAGGACCTAAAAGCGCCAGTATCTCTCCTTGGTCAATTGTAAAAGAAACATCATCTAAAGCTTGAAATTCCTGCTTTTTATCTTTATAGGTTTCTTTTAAATGTTTAACTTGTAAAATATTATTCAATTTTTTCTCCAAAATTAATTTGTAGTAACTTTATCATTTAAAAAGGAAGGATGATAAATATTTCGTATACAGGTTAATTTGAAGATCTTTTCATGAACATTAAATCTAATAAGAAAAGTATAGCACAACTTTATTTATTTTTTAATTTATTATGAATAAAAAAACCTGCTCCTTGCGAGCAGATTTTAGTTAATCAACCGATTTTAAAGCTTCTAACATATCGAGGTCTTTTAACTTTTTATTAACGATAAAACCTAAAATGATAGTGATCACACCAATTACACCTAATGGCCACAGAAAACTTGGAGCAGATAATGCCGGATTAAACATAACATTGTCAGGTGGAACAACATAAAGAATGTAGCGATAGAGCAAATCACCAGTTAAATAGCCAACCAATATACCAATGCCTGTTAAAAGAATGGTTTCGCGATAAATATACATTGTTACTTCATTATCATAGAATCCTAAAACTTTGATTGTTGAAAGTTCCCGTATTCTTTCAGCAATGTTGATATTAGTTAAATTATATTGAATTACGATTGCCAAAAGTCCAGCGACTACTATTAGCACCAGCATAATCAAATTTAAGGATTGAACCACGACATCCAGCTCTTGACTAACAGCCGTGTTTTGTACAACACCAGCCACTCCGGCTAGAGCCATAAATTGGGCGGCTATATTTCTAGTGTTTTTGCGACTAGGATTGTTTAAGTTAACTAAATAGGCGTTAGATTTAAAATTGCGCTTAAAGATATCCTGATATTGAGTTTTATTCATGAAGACAAAGTGTCCCATGTACATTTCTGTAATACCAGCTACTTTCATTCTTCTAGACTTATTATCTTTGTCCGTGAGCGTTAGATATCCGCCTTTGCTTACTTTAAGCAGAGTTGCCAACCGTTCCGATATGATAACTCCATTATTAGTTAAATGCAGAGTCTGCTTGGTTTTCCGATTAGTCAAATGAACGTAATCTTTTAATACCTTGTCAGAAGACGGTGCAATTAACGTAATGTCTTGGGTGTCACCGGTTTTACCAGCAATTTTAGACATAGATTCGTAATAAATTGGAGTCTCCGATTTAATATTGTTTTCGTTTAACTTATTATTTAGAGTCTTTTGCTGGTTAACTGAAATACCAGGCTTTTGGGCGACAATCATGTTGTAATGAATTAGATCGTTGAACTGCCTGTTATTCATGTTAGTAATTGAATTTTTGACAGCGAAACCTGCAAAAAGCATAGTAGCAGCACCACAAACGCCAAAGATGGTCATCAGCATGCGTTTCTTATAACGAAAAATATTACGAGCAGTAACTTTATGGGTAAAACTGAGATGGTTCCAAATGAAAGGAATTTTTTCCAAAAGGATTGTGGATCCGGCAGCCGGAGCTTTTGGTAACAATAGGGCAGCTGGCTTTTCTCTAAATTCATTCTTCGCAGTTAAATATGCCGGTAAAACTGAACTAATCCAAGACAATAGGAGAGCTACCAGACTGATCTGCCAGTGAAAGTGTAATTCAATTGGTGGGATCGTTAATGACTTGTAATATGCATGATAAACAATCTGCGGCATCAAAGTATGGCCTAAATAAACTCCTAAAATGGTACCGATGGTACCTGAGATGAAGCCATATGCAAGAAACTTATTGATAATGACATAATCATCATAACCAAGTGCTTTCATTGTGCCGGAATTTATTCTTTCTTCGTCGATAAAGCGATTCATGGTAGTAAATGTAACTAGAGCGGCAACAAAATAGAGAAAAATCGGGAATACTTTTGCTAAATCTTCAACTACTTGTGCTACAGTTGTATAAACTAAATTTCCTTCACCACCAGGAACTTCTCGCCGGTTATAAACGCTATAACTGGGAAGAGCTAATTTATTTAATTGCCTTTTCGCCTTGTTAATTTGCTCTTTGCCAGTTTTTATCTTTTTGGTTGTATCACGCGATTTTTGCGCAAATACTTTTTTCTCTTGTTGGAGTTTTTGCTCACCAGCAGCTATTTCTCGTTCAGCTCGCTCTAATTGAGCCTGGGCAGCTGGTGGCAATTTTATACCAGCAGCTTTAGCTTGAGCTACTTTTGCATTTAATTTTTCTTTTTGACTGGCTAATTGCTTTTCGGCAGCGTTAATTTGATGACTGGCAGCATTTAATTTTTGTTCAGCTTCATGAATCTTCTTTTCTTGCGGCACAAGTTTTTTGCCAGCAGCAGAAAGAATCCTTGCTTTTCTTTGATGGGCAGTATTTTTTAAATCATCCTGTAAAACTCTTTTATGATTCTTAACCTTGCTGGTATAAGTCTTGCCATAAGAATCAAGCCCCCTCAAATCTTTATATCTTAAGTTGGCAGTCGTATAAACAGTATGGTTAAAAGCGTTAGGATCGACAACTGCATAACCTTTCAGTTCCCCTGTGCCGCTATTACTTTGGCCTAAATTGACATTGGATAAAATTTGACTAGAGCGCACAAAGCCCACAATTTTAAAACTTTTTCGTTTTAATAGAGTCGTACCTAAAACATTTTTCTTTTCAGTAAAAGTGATTTTTTGACCAATTTGATATTTATTAGAATAATGGTCTGCTAAAGCAATTTCGTTTGACTTAGTGGGTAGGTGACCTTTACGAACTTCATATTTGCCCACAGAATTGGGCTTAGAAAAAATGCGAAAACTTTCCTGACTGTTTTTGATTACAGTATCTGTCATATAACCAAATTCAACAGCCTGCAGACCCTTAGTTTTCTTGATTTTTTGCGTATCTTTATGATCTAAGCCGTAATTGCAAATAACCGTTAAATCAGCAGTATTTAGCTTTTGTGCATAATGATTGCCAGTATCGCGCATATCTGGGCCAGTAACCATTAAACCAACTAAAGCAAAGGCACCGATCATCATGAGTCCCATGATAGAAATAAATTGCCCCTTGGTATGCTTAATTGATCGCCAAAAATCTTTTAGAATAACTTTATTCATGATGAGCCTTTTCTACCATTTAACATTTGCAACACTATCTGGATGTGAATTTTCTTCAATTTGCGTGACCTTACCATCATGGAAATGAATTACCCGGTTAGCAAGAGGAGCCAGAGCACTATTATGTGTAACTATAACTACTGTAGTTCCGTTATTGCGGCTCATATTAATAATCGTTTGTAAAACACTTTTTCCCGTTTGGTAATCAAGTGCACCAGTGGGCTCGTCGCAAAGTAGAATTTTGGGATTTTTGGCTATCGCCCGAGCGATTGCTACTCTTTGCTGTTCACCACCAGATAATTCTGCCGGAAAATTATTAATGCGGTTTTTGAGACCAACATCAACCAAAGTTTTTACCGGATCAAGTGCGTCAGGAACGATTTCTGATGCCAGCTCAACGTTTTCTCTTGCTGTGAGGTTTTGAATTAAGTTATAAAATTGAAATACAAAGCCAATATCAGTCCGGCGGTAACTTGTCAGCTGCCGCTTATTATATTTAGCAATATTATTACCATCGATAATGACATCACCGGAACTGTTAGTATCCATTCCACCTAAAATATTTAGAATAGTTGACTTACCAGCACCGGATGCACCCAAAATAATGGCCAGTTCACCTTTTTCAACAGTAAAACTAACATCATTATTAGCTAATATTTCTGTATCTCCTGTATGGTAACGCTTAAAGTTGTGTCGTACATCAATATAACTCATGAAAATTTGTCCTTATCATTTTTAAAACAATATTCATATTCTTATTCTAATCTAAATAGCTCTCTAATACTTGCAATACGCCCATTTCGTTATTAGACGGTGCCTCATATTTAGCAATTTTTTTAAGGTCTTCATGTCCATTTTTCATTGCATAACTATATCCCGCTAATTCGATCATTTCTTGATCGTTTAAACCATCGCCAAAAGCAATTAATTCTTCAGGTTTAACATTAAAATAACGCAGGAAATATTTTAAACCCTGTCCCTTATTAACTCCACTCGGCATTACATCTATATTATTAAAACCACTGGTAGTACAATGAATTCTTTCTGGATTTGTCTGATTGAATTTTAGTTCTAATTCGTGTGCAAGTTCAGAAGAGCATTCTAAGGTCAATTTGGTTAGGCTATCACTTGTTGGAATATTAATAAGATCGCCAATTTCACAGGCGTTAGGATAAAAATAATGCATCAAATTTTTAAAGTTACTTAATGCCTTTTTACTCAGATATGAGTTGTTCAAGCCACTGGCAGCAATTTGAACATAAGGATAATTGGTTTGAATAAAATTAATTAATTTTATGCCAGTTTTATAAGTAAACACATGGCGAACTATTATTTGATTGTCTTTAGTTAAAATTGAACCATTATCAGCGACAATATCAATCCGATCTAAAAATTCATAAAAATCTTGACGTAAACGTGATAATGGTCTGCCACTGGAGACGATAAAGTGGATGTGTCTTTGACGCAATTTAGTTAAGACTTTTTCGAAGCGCTCATGATCAAACTGTTTTTCATCATTTTCAAAGGTTCCATCCATGTCAACGGCTACAGCTTTAAAGGGAATATTGTTCATTTAGATCTCCTTAATTTATTTCAGTCACTACTATTATATAGTAGATATTTGGATATTTTAACCAATGTGGGAGAAATAATGTTGAGTACTGCTATTTTTAACTAAATTTTTCTGATATGTAAAAACTCCGAAACCAAAATAGTTTCGGAGAATAGAGTTAAATTTAGTTGTTCACCTGAGTAGGTTTTCTTCTGCCGACAAGCCAACAAACTAGGATTGCCAAAATTGTTTCAATAATAATCATGACAATATTTACCCCAATTTTAATTTGACCAAAATTAATTGCGGCATTGTGAAATAGTGTATTTTTCTCACCAAGGTATAGATCAAAAATAATAGAACCGATTATCAAAACAAAAATAGTAGTCCATTGCTTCTTGTTAAATGCAATACCGTATTCTTCTTCACGCCTTCTGATACTTGGTAAAATAGCACCTAAGCCGATTAATACAATGATAGCAACAATATTGATTATTAGTTCATACCACCAGTAGCCACTAAATTTTTTAATGTCCTGAGGTGCGATTCCTAAAATAGTTGCTGCAGCAGTCACTATTAGTAAGAATAAACCAGCCAGATATCCCAGCTTATCGTTCTTAATAAAAACGTAGTCTGAGGTAAACTTCTGCGAGTTTTTCCTGATCTGCATGAAAGAGAAGAAGATCCAGCAGGTTACTCCAGGAGAAATAATTCCATTCAAATTCAGCAGCCAATTAAAGATATCGTTCATATCTGGTAGGAAGATACCTAACAGCATAATAAACGCTGACAAAGAAACAGTCAAAATGTAGCCATTAATAGGTAGACCGTTTTTGTCTTTTTTCTGTAAAAACTGAGGCATATACTTATCGCCAGTATCAGAAATGAGCATCCTAGTCATGGCGTCAAGAAGAACAGCTAATAAAGCGGCATTATAAAAGACAGAAGTCCAGGCCCAAACGTAGAGCAAAGTTTTACCTAAGCCATATTGGTGTCCTACCATGTCAAAAACGTAATAAGCGCCGTTCATTTTTAAATCATTTGGAATATGGTAGCTATTAAAATATATCCCCAAAGCAAAAGAGCCAAAGACTGTTAGGAAAATAGTCATTAATGCCAAGGCAATCATTGCCTTAGGAAAATCAGACTTAGGCTTTTTCATCTTAGTCACATAGGGTGCCACCAGTTCACAACCATTCAGTGCGTAAATAAGCATTGCAATAGTTGTCCAATAATGCATGTCAAACTTGGGAATAAGTGTCCGCCAGGTAAACGGCTGTGTTGCCATGTGACCACCGGATTTTGCTAGTCCCAAGAAAGCCAAGAAAACAAACATCAAGGTCATGATGAGCATTAATCCACCACCAATAGTAGAAAGAACTTCCATTGAGTGAGAAAAGTAATGTTCAACAATAATGAAAATAATGAACATCGCAAAGGTCATCAAAGCGAATTTGGTATTAGAAATTTGACTTTGAAACTTTTCAGAACCGGTCAAAGCCCAGCCAATATCAACGATTATTTCGTTAGCTGAATCAACGGCATAAGGAATTGACGCTGCCCAGTATGTCCAGGCAGTAAAATAGCCGAGAAATTCTCCGTTAGTTCCACGAACCCAGGATGATAAACCGCCACCCTCATTATTAAAAACAGATCCCAGTTGGCCCACCATTAATGAATAGGGAATGACGTAAAACAAACACATGATTATCCATGACGTTACCACTGGCATTCCCTGATTTTGAAAGTTGTACATAATATCGTCCAGCCCGATCACGGTACAAAAAGCCATCAGGGTTAAGACTGGCCAAGATATGTACTTCTTGCTTGAATTTATTTCCTCCACTAAAACTCTCTCCTTTGAAAACAATTAATGTTTTTATTTTACTAATTAAATAAAAAATTGACCAGAGTCAAGGTAAACTTATTTTAATGAAAGCGCATTAATTTATGTTAAAAAGTTGAGCTAAATAATTGCTAGTATTGAAATTTATGGTGCTATGCGGTAAGATAATATCGTTAATACGCTAGCAAAAGAAAGAAGGATTCTTAAATGTCAGGACATTCAAAATGGCACAATATTCAAGGCCGCAAGAATGCGCAAGACGCAAAGAGGGGTAAAATTTTCCAAAAATTATCTCGTGAAATATATATGGCTGCAAAGAATGGTGGTCCTGATCCTTCCGGGAATCCTAATTTGCGTATGGTAATGGATAAGGCTCATGCCAACAACATGCCTAAATCAAATATTGACCGCGCTATTAAAAAGGCTGAAGGCAATTCAGAAGAACATTACGATGAAATTACTTATGAAGGTTATGCACCTGGTGGTGTAGCTATCTTTGTCGAGGCGTTAACTGATAACAAGAACCGAACAGCTTCTGCTGTTAGAGTTGCTTTTACCAGAAATGGTGGCTCTCTTGGTGCTACAGGTTCTGTTGCATATATGTTCAATCGTAGGGGTTACATTGTTATTGACCGCTCAACAACTGATGCTGATGAAGATCAAATGTTACTTGATGTAATGGATGCAGGCGGTGATGACTTGCAAACCAGCGATGATGCATATGAAATTTACACAGACCCTAAGCAATTTGCTCAAGTACGTGATGCACTTGAAAAAGCGGGTTATAAACTTGCTAATGCTGAATTAACAATGATACCTGAAACAACTACTCCAGTTCCAGACGATAAAAAAGAACAATTCGATCATTTGGTAGATGCTCTGGAAGATGATGATGATGTTCAGAATGTCTATACAGCAGCTGCAGACGAAGATTAAATGCTGACTAAATATAGAAGGCCTTTATATTAAATGACCAAAGTAAGAAGCATATAAAAGTATGAGTATACTTTTATATGCTTCTTCTTTTTTACTTAAAATCCAATAAAAGCATAGAGAAAAAAGAATCACTTTTTTAAAAAATTGTTTTTTAATCTTTAGCCATTTCTGCTTGATCTTCTTCCATAATAAAGCGAAGCATCTTAATATATTTTTCTGGCACATTTTGCCCATGATACAGCAGTTGAATATTTTCATCAGCTATATCTATGCAGTAATTACTATCACTTTCTTCTTGACCTAATAAATAGTCAGTCGTAACATGCAGCTGTTGAGCTACTTTTGTTAATGATTGAATTGAGGGCTTAATGGTTTTCCAACGGTAAATACTATTTTCTCCAATTTCGGCTTTTCTTGCCAATTCTTTAACGGACATTCCATGTTTTTTGGCAGTATCAAAAATACGGGAGTAAACATTCATTTTTAATTCTTCCTTCAAAAAGTATCATAAATGATTGCTTTTTGTACTTGACCGCTACCATATCTGGTAATATAATAAAATTGTTCACGTAGTGGACAGCACAAAAATTTCATTATTGTGTAAGTTAATTAAGTAGCCGAAGTGTGAAGTCTGACTACTTTTTTAGCTTACATAAATAGTATCACTTGTGGTAGTTGAAAAAGCAAACAAATTACCAAATAAAGTAGGATAGTGACTATTTTGAAGGTCAGAGGCCGGATAATAGACACGAAAACTGGGCAACAGATTTAATTTGTTTCAGACCAATTTGACTCTAATCTACCTTATTTAAAAGAAAATTGGATTGTTATATTTTTTGAAAAGAAACCAAAAAATTCACTTTATACTCTCCCGTTTGGATGAATAATAAAGCTTTACAATTTTTATTTATATATTAGAGAAGCGAGAATATATGAAAAAATCAAAAAAATTCTATAAAAAGGGAAAAAAGTTTTTGATGAGTGGTGCTACTGTGGCCGCTCTGGACTTTTTGGCTGTAAACAATCCAGAAGTAATTCATGCAGCTAAAGTACCAAGTGGACAGATTAAAGTAACTAAACGTGCAAAAACTACTCCTAAGTCTAATACAGTAAAATTAAAGAAAAGATGTAGAATTGTAAGACATTCTACTCAATCTAAAAAAGTTAAAAAGCAACATACTGCAATAAAACAGAAACCAATAAATTCTCAGTCTGATTTACTAAAGAAGGGTACTAAAGTTGGAAGTTCTTCTTTAAACGCTAAAAAGCAACGTAATACAACAAAGAAGAAACCAATAAATTCTCAGTTTGATTCACTGAAGAAGGGTACTAAAGTTAGAAGTTCTTCTTTAAAGGCTAAAAAAATCAAAAAGCAACGTAATACAACAAAACAAAAACCAATAAATTCTCAGTCTGATCTACTGAAGAAGGGTACCAAAACTGGTAGTGGTACATTTAATTCTAAAATCATGAAAAAGCAAGAGGTTAATACTGAATATAGTAATTCGACTCTGGATCAAAAAGATTTAAAGAGAGAGAGTAGCTATGACGTTAACCAAGAAAATTACACAAAAGACAATCAGCTTAATGCTGAAACTACTCAGACTGACAATTTTAGTGCTAATAATTTTATTGCTGATCAGTCAAATGATGGAAATCAAACTATAAGTACAAGGAGTGCAAATAGTATTCATGTAGACCCGAATAATTATTTAAACTATTTTCAACAAAATGGTAGTGCAGCTACAGCGGGAAATTATACTATTTCCACGGATGGTGACGGAAAACCAGTTGGTAATCAAATTTTAACAAGTGACAGTTGGCAAGCAGGTAATATCACCTTCAAGGACCCGATTGACTTAACTCGGAACTTTACCCTTTCCGGATATATGAACTTTGGAACAACGACGAAAGTTGATAATGCTTCCGGTATTGCTGATGGTATTGGATTTGCCTTTTATACTGGAGAAAAAAACCAAGTCGGCAAAACTGGTGGAAATTTAGGTATTAATGGCATACCTAATGCTATAGGTTGGAAGTTCGATACTTGGCATAATTATTCAACTGACACTCCTAAGTTACTTGGTCCAGAGGATGACGGAATTGCGCCAAAAGATTGTGCATATGGAGCATTTGTTACTACTGATAACACTGGATTCGGCAGTATTGATACTAGCAAAAATAGTCTCTTTACTGTTCCCTACACTTATATTAATCAAGGAAAGGACAATTTTTTTACATTAAACTATACAGCAAGTAATAAGACACTTACAGTAAAGATTACAATTAATGGACAAACCTATACTTCATCTAAACAAATCCAATTTAATGGTGCTAACCAATACCTTTACTTTACAATTTCTGCCTCAACTGGAACTTTACCGACTAAGCATATATTTAAGTTCAAAAGTTTTGATTATGCGAGTAAACCACAAGCTATAATTGAATACCACGATCTTGATGCCAACAATAAGTTGTTGAATTCTAATACTGAAATCGGTACTGCAGGAGATAAAATTTCACATAGTAAACATGATGAAATTATCGCTACTTTAAATAAAAACAACTATGAAGTAGTTTTTGATGGCTTTACTAGTGGCGGGGACAAAGTATTTAATGACGACTCGCAAAAGTTTATTGTTAATTTAAAACACAAAACACAAAGCTACATTCCGGGGCAAAACAACCCGGCAACTGGGCAAAATGATGACGCGAACCTCATTAAAGAAGTCAAACAGACTATCAAGTATGTTGGTACACCAACATCGGTGCCTGATAACGTACAAACAGTCAAATTTACCCGTGAGGGAATAGTAGATCTCGTAACCCAGAAGACCGATTATGGTCCGTGGAATCCAATAAGTCAAATTTTTAAGGATGTTAATTCACCGGAGTTTCCAGGGTATAAACCTGACACCAGTATAGTAAAAGGAACCCAGGTAAAGTCAACTGATCAAGATATTACGATCACGGTTAAGTACAGTAGATCAAGTCAAAAGACAGTTATTGAGTATTATGACCTTGATAGTAATAGTGATCAGTCTGGTAGTAAAATGATCGCTTCTGATACTTTATATGGTAATGAGGGTCAAAAGATCCCTCGTGATCAGCATGATAGAACGATTTCTACTTTAAACCAAAAGGGCTATCAAGTAGTTTTTGATGGCTTTACCAATGGCGGGGATAAAGTATATAGTGACGACTCGCAAAAATTTATTGTTAATTTAAAACACTTTAAGCAAACCTATCTACCGGGGGAAAACAATCCGGCGACAGGTAAAAATGATGATGCGAACCTCATTAAAGAAGTTAAACAGACTATCAAGTATGTTGGCACGCCAACACCACTGTCTGATAACGTACAAACAGTCAAGTTTACCCGTGAGGGTACAGTAGATCACGTTACCAAGGAGACCACTTATGGTCCGTGGAGTCCGGCAAGTAATACTTTTAATTATGTTAGTTCACCTAACATTCCGGGGTATGAACCAGATACTGAAATAGTAAAAGGAGCACAGGTAAAGCCAACTGATCAAGACATCACGATCACGGTTAAATATACCAAGATAAATAATAAGCAATCGGTTATTGAATACCAAGACGTTGACGATAACAACAAGGTGAT
>NZ_JACFPK010000002.1:29555-277036 GCF_016102025.1 Lactobacillus sp. M0393
CAACGGTAGCAGCAACGGGTCTAATGGTAGCAGCAACGGCTCTAATGGTAGTAGCGATGGCTCCAACGGTAGCAGCAACGGCTCTAATGGTAGTAGCAACGGCTCCAATGGTAGTAGCAACGGCTCTAATGGTAGTAGCAACGGCTCCAATGGTAGCAGCAACGGCTCCAATGGCAGTAACGGTCTGAACGGCAGTAACGGTTTGAATGGCAGTAACGGTTTGAATGGCAGTAACGGTCTGAACGGCAGTAATGGTCTGAACGGCAGTAACGGTTTGAACGGCAGTAACGGTTTGAACGGCAGTAACGGTTTGAACGGCAGTAACGGTCTGAACGGCAGTAACGGTTTGAACGGCAGTAATGGTCTGAACGGCAGTAACGGTTTGAACGGCAGTAACGGTTTGAACGGCAGTAATGGTTTGAACGGCAGTAATGGTTTGAACGGCAGTAACGGTTTGAACGGTATAAATGCATCAAATAATGCCGATAAACAAGAAAGTACATTACCACGGACAGGCAAAGAAAAGAATTCTGACATGTCTTTAATAACTTTAGGTGGCTTGATGTTAATTGGTACGCTAGGAGATGAACTTCTAAGATTTTTAAAACGAAAAAATGAGAAATAAGTTTTAATAATTTAAAATCGAAAATTAAAAAAGGGAGCTTATTAAAAAACTCCCTTTTAATTAAGATAACAGTTTTTATTACTAAATTAAGGCTTTTCATAATTAAGCTAAAAAGAAGATTAATACATTTTAATATTGAGTTTTTAATTATTTACCTTTTGTCAATATTTTCGTTGATCAAATTTAATACAAGATTTCATCTAAAAAATACTAGAATAATGGCTAATTTTTCTATTAGCTATAATAACATATCCCTTTGGTTGAATTTTAAGTTTTTAATGAGGAGAACAATAACTCTAAAATTATAAGTTAATCCAGCGTAATATGTTAAATATAAAATTTAGTTATTACTAGTATATACTAATTATATATATAAAATAAGTTTAGTAAATTATGTTATTTGCAGAGTAAAAAGCGAAAGGAAGCTTATCCAATGGCTATAGTCCGATTAGATCATTTAGTATTAACAGTTAACAATATAAACGTAACAACTGATTTTTACCGTCATTATTTTGGTATTGAAACAATTAATTTTCAAGATGGCAGAGCTGCTTTGAAGATCGGACATCAAAAAATTAATTTGAATGAAGTAGATCATGAAACAGACCCTAAAGCTGCCTATCCAACACCTGGATCTGGTGATATCTGCCTAATTAGTGATACACCGATTGATAATTTACTGGATGAATTCGAAAAAAATAATTTACCTATTGTTTTGGGACCTGTAATTAGAACTGGAGCAGAAGGTAAGATTCGTTCAATATATGTAAGAGATCCAGACCAGAATTTGATTGAAATTTCAAATTATATTAATTAGTAATATTTAAATAGTAAAAACATATCTAACATGATTCTTAATTTAGGGATCATGTTTTTTTTTTCGTAAATTTTTTTAAAAGTTTTATCTCAATTTCGCGTATTTAATATTAGTACAAAGTAAAGGAGGGAATTGATGAGAATCAAAGACACAGTTAATAATATGATTGAAGAAGCAATAAATAAACGTGCAAGTGACATTTTTTTCTTATTGCAGAGGAATAAGTTAGCAGTTAACTTTAGAACAATTGTAGGAATCAAAAATCAAGCTCACTATCCAGTGAATGAAGGGAAAGAAATAATTAATTTTTTGAAATTTAGTGCTCAAATGGATATAGCTGAACACCGGAGACCTCAAGTGGGTGCTTTTGAATATGAGTATAAAAATGTTGTGTACTATTTAAGACTTTCCAGCATTGGAGACTTTAATGATAATGAATCTTTAGTTGTGAGGATTATTTATCAAATTGATTCTGGCAAATATTTTTTTAATAGGCAAATTGAAAAGTTAACAGACTTAACTAGAAGAAGGGGATTGATAATTACCAGTGGGCCAACTGGGTCGGGTAAAACAACTACTATGTATAATTTGGCAAAAATAGTAGGTAAAAACCAAATGGTAATGACTATTGAAGATCCTGTTGAAATTCAAGAGGCGGATTTCTTGCAAACACAGGTTAATTTAGCAGCTGATATTAGCTATGAGGGACTACTTGAAGCATCTTTGCGCCATCGACCAGACATTCTGATTATTGGAGAAATTAGAAATAAAGTCACTGCAAGATTAGCTGTAGATGCAGCTTTAAGTGGACACCTTGTCTTTGCAACGGTTCATGCCAAAAGCACTTTACAAACTATTTCTAGATTAGAAAGTTTACACGTTAGTACAGCAGATTTGTATAACTGTTTGACGGCTGTATGTTATCAACGCCTTTTACCTACAGCAGATGGTTTTGCCTGTTTGATGGATATTGATAGCGGCTCCCAATTGCAAGAGGATATTAACCAAGAAAAAAGGGCAGGTTTTGTCTCTTGGTCAGAAAATTTAAGTGAGCTCAAAGAAAGAGGAAAAATAAGTGCGCAAATATTTGAGCAATATCAACAAGGATAAATTAACGAGTAAAGAACGACTAGAATTTTTGGAATATTTACAAAATAGTTTATCTAACGGCTTTTCCCTTAATGCGAGTTTAGAAATGATGCCAGTAATATGGCCAAATCACAAAAATATTTTTATTAGATTGTGTACTGAAATTCAAGCAGGAAAGAAATTGAGTTCAGAAATGTTAAAGTTAGGTTTTTCTAAAACAATAGTAACTCAAATCGAATTATCAATGGCACAAGGAAATTTAACAGAATGCCTGACTCAAATTGCCACACTGAATCGCTTGAAAAATGATCAGCTTAAAAAACTAAAATCTGAGCTGACCTATCCATTTGTTTTAGTTTTGATGATGATTTTCCTTTTACTATTTATGCAAACTTTTGTCGCAAATCAATTTGCTGAATCTGGTGAACATACTGGCGATTATATGTTGTTAATTTTATTATTTTCCTGCTTAGTAATAATTTATTTTATGAGTAAAGTCTTGCTTTTACTAAAAAAACAAGATTATATTTCTCTACGTAAACTGAGGCATTTTCCTATAATTGGGCCGTTAGTGCAAATATATGTGGAATATATTTTAATTTACGATGTAGGACTTTTGCTTGCGAGTGGGTTCTCTTTACAAAAAATTTGTGATTATGCTGCTATGCAGGTGGAGGGCTCATTACAACAACAAATTGGCTTGAGTGTGGGTAAGCAGTTGGCTCAGGGAATAAGTCCTGACTTAATAATCAAAAAAGAGGATTTTTTACCGAATGAATTACTTTTGTTATTACAAACCGGTTCAAAGAAAATAGATTTAAGTAAAAAATTCATGCTTCTAGGACACGCACTTTTTAATGAATTAGCACAAAGAATAGAAAAGTTAATTGTAAATATACAACCATTTTGTTTTATTTTAATTGGCTTATGCATTATTGGCTTATATTTGAAGCTATTATTACCAATGTATGCAATGATGCAAAAAATTTGAGGAATAATGATGAAGAAAAAAATACTAAATTTGATATCGAAAAAGAGTAAAGTTAAGGGATTTACTTTAATAGAAATGGTAGTTGTAGTTGCAATAATTATGATGCTTTTAGTGATTATTGCTCCGAACTTAGCAAAACAAAAAAACAATGCAAATAGAAAAACGGATGACGCCTTTAAATCAACTTTACAAACTCAAGTAACTTTATACGAAGATGATAAAGATCGTAATGGTAAAACAATCAGTTTTCAGAACATGTTTGAAGATGGTTATCTAACTAAGAAGCAACTGACAAAGTCGAAGGACTATGCTGTAAAAGATGGTATCGTTGAAAAGAATGCTAAATAAAGTTAATTTAAAAGGATTTACTCTCGTAGAAATGGTTATTACCTTGGCCATAGCAATAATCATCACAGGAATAGGTGCAATAGAGTTAAATGCTTATAAAGAAAAAATAATTTTAGAGAATACAGTTGGAGAAATTAGGAGTGCAGTGGAACAAGCCGCTCGTGTTTCAGCAACAAGTAAACAAGCATGTGTTATTAAATATTTTCCGGATTTGAAAGAAATAGAATTTGTCGGAGATAATTACTTTAATTCATTAAAAATAAGCCAGCCAATACATGTTTATAATTTGTCTAATTTACAAATATCAACTACCGGTTCAATGGCTCCTCATACTATTACCATCAGTAATGATAAAAATACACGAAAGATAAAATTACAAATGACTTGGGGACGTGCTATAAATGATTCATAAAAAAATGTGTGGCTTTTTAGTAATGGAAAGCATGATTGGATTAATAATCGCATGTGTTGGAATTACCACTGTAGAATTAATAATTGGGGAAAGTAGACTTATTGAAAGGAAAATTGAGCAAAAAACTGACCGTACTTACGCTTGGAACGTGATGAAAAAAACCAACGTTAAACAGGTAATGGTACATGACCGCCTTTATCGCTTTGTAGATAATAAAAAAATTCTCGATGTAAAAAATAATAAAAAATATGAAATTAAGAAGTAAAGGCTTTATTTTAGCTGAAGCAATGCTCTCAGTTCTTATTACCTTAATTGTAGTATTGATGTTACAAAATTTGTTAAAGACATTGACATTAGCTAATAAAGCACACCATAAAACAGATGATGTTGTTTTTTCATATGTGCAATTAAATCGGTTTATAAATGAAGAAAAGGGTATAAAGGCTTATACCTTACCTAAAGATTCAAATTTCTCAAAAGCAGTGTTTGTAAAAACAAATAAGAAGAATGAGACAACTACCTATTATTTGACGCTATACAAAGATATGGTACGTGTGACAACACCTAAAGGAGGGCATATGCCTTTATTACTGAATGTTGAAAAAGCTGATTTTCTTACAAAAGATAGGTTGATTAAAATAAATGTAATGGAAAAAGATGGTAGAAAGTCTGAATTATACTTTAAATTTAATTCTCGTCCCAATTTGAAGAAGAAGGTAGTAAATGATAAAAAGCAAAAGTTGGAAAATAAGAGGTAACGCAGTTTTAAGTAGTGTCTTAGTTTTGACTACCTGTTTGATTTTTATTCAATTTTATTTAGAAGTTTATCAGGAAAGTATGGAAAATAATTTTTTATTGATTGAATATCTGATTAATAATTGATTTGCTTGCTCTTATAACCTTGTTTCTATTAAAATTAAAATGTTTAGGAGATAAGGGGAAGAAATTATGGATAATATAGAAAAACTTTTTAATAATTTTTTGGATTGTGTTAAGTGTTTACAAGAAGCATTGAATGTCTCTTTGGGTGATGCTCTAGTTGAAACCTTTGACAATTTAGAAAATAATCAGATAAAAGTTGAGTTGGGAGCTCCTGACAAAGAGACCGTTCAAAAATTGAGTCAAAAGTATGCTAATTTGCACTACGATCAGCTTTCACCAAAAATTAAGATACAAATCTTCACTTTGTTAGTTTTAAAAGCTGTTAATGAAGATGGGCTAGATGTTAATCAAATGCCGACTCCACCTGCTATTGCTACTGTTATCGCTATGTTTATGCTCAAACTGTTGCCAAAAGAAAAACTAATTATTGCTGATCCGGCAATTGGCACTGGCAATTTGCTATTTTCTGTAGTCAGACAACTAAAAAATTCCAACCATTCTAAAGCGGATTTTGAACTTTATGGTATTGATAATGATGAAGAAATGCTAAGCTTTGCAGATATTGCAGCCCATTTGAATAAAATTGATATTGAAATGTTTTGTCAAGATGGTTTAACTCCTTGGATGTTTCCCAGCCCAGATGTTGTTGTAAGTGATTTGCCTGTAGGTTATTATCCGGTTGATGATAATGCTGCTAATTTTGCTACTAAATCTGTGAAAGGTCATTCGCTTGCTCACCTTTTATTTATAGAACAAATTATTAAGAACCTCAGGCCAGCTGGTTATGCTTTTCTACTCGTACCACAGACAATTCTTTCTGGTAAAGGCGGCAGTGACTTCATGCCTTGGCTGTCAGAAAAAGTTTTTTTACGGTCAATAATTGAATTGCCTGACAATGCTTTTCAAAACAAATTTAACCAAAGATCAATTTTAATTTTTCAAAATCATGGAAAAAATGCCAGAAATAGTGAAGTATTTCTCACAAAGTTAGACTCGTTTAAAAAGGAAGAAGACCTAATAAAGCTTAATGTTAAACTAAATGAGTGGTATACTAAAAATATTAATTGATTTGTGAAAAGTTAAAAATTCAAGTTTATGGAGGGAATTACATTTATGAAAAAAGTTTTAGCAATCAACTCAGGCAGCTCTTCTTTTAAATATAAGTTGTTTGCTTTACCAGAAGAAAAGGTTTTGGCAGAAGGAATTGCCGACAGAGTAGGCATTAATGGTTCCTCTTTCCAAATTGAACTGGCAAATGGCGAAAAACATACTGAGAAAGTTGCAATTCCAGATCAGGAAACTGCTGTTAATTTATTGCTTTCGGCTTTAAAGAAATACCATGTTGTTAATGACCTAAGCGAAATTGTTGGTGTAGGTCATAGAATAGTTGCGGGTGGCGAAGAATTTACCGATTCGGCACTAATTGACAAGGATAAGTTACAAAAAATTTATGATTTAAAAGAATATGCCCCCCTTCATAATCCTGCAGAAGGCAAAGGCATTGAAGCCTTTATGAAATTACTACCAGGTGTTCCTGAAGTAGGCGTGTTTGATACATCATTTCACCAAACTTTGGATCCTGTTCACTACATGTATTCAATTCCATATCATTATTATGAAAAATATGGCGTACGTAAATATGGAGCCCATGGTACTTCAGTTCGTTATATAGTTGGTCGTGCGGCTCAAATGCTTGGTAAAGATGCCAAGGATTTGAGACTGATTGTTTGTCATCTTGGTTCCGGAGCATCGATTACTGCAGTTAAAGGTGGCAAGTCTTTTGATACATCTATGGGCTTCACTCCATTAGCAGGCATCACTATGGGTACTCGTTCCGGTGATGTTGATCCATCTGTTTTGCAATATATCATGAATAAAGACCATATTGATATTAACGAAATGATTGATATTTTGAATGATAAATCTGGTCTATTAGGTATTTCTGAGATTTCCTCAGATATGCGTGACCTAGAGAAAAATTCTGATAAAAAAGCTGATCTTGCTAGAGCTATTTTTGTAAATCGTGTCATTCAATATATTGGTTCTTACATGGTTGAAATGAAAGGTGCAGATGCGATTATTTTCACTGCTGGAGTAGGTGAGCATGATTCTGGTATTCGTGAAAATATCATTAAATCATTTGAATTTATTGGTTTAAACCCTGATTTAGAAGCAAATAAATCAAATGGTGAGAAATTTATTACGAAGCCAGATTCAAAAATTAAAGCTTTAGTTATTCCAACTGATGAGGAATTAATGATTGAACGGGATGTCGTTCGTTTAGCTCACTTGAGTTAATGATGAAATTTATAATAAAATAGAGAAGTTGCTAAGAAAAAATTAGCGACTTTTTTTGTTTATTTTTGATATTATAGTATTCGAAAAGCAAAGCATCATCATAATGAAATATTATATTTGATTGGCAAAAAACAAATTGGCTCAAAAATTTCGAGACAAACTTAATAGTGATGGCTGAGCTGGTCTGACTATCAAAATAATTTGCAAAAGTATGGTCGCTGCGATAGAAAATAACTGTAAACCTGAAGAAAATGGTAAAGGAAAAATAAATGATTAAATTAGTTGCAATTGATGTTGATGACACACTATTAAATAGTCAGGGAAGGTTACTTCAATCTACTATTGAAGTAGTTAAGAAGGCAGTAGCGCGAAATATCAAGGTAGTACTCTGCTCTGGACGACCATTAGCTGGTGTGAAGCATTTTTTGAATGAACTAGGAATAGTTCAGGACAATCAATATGTTGTTACTTTTAATGGCGCTATCATTGAGACGGTGACAGGTAAGACTCTTCAACAATTGGGAATTGATCAAACAACTTATGAAAAGATTGACCAATATTCTAAAGAGCATGGCGTGGCTTACAATGTTGTCGCTGAAAACAGTGCAATCATTACAAGTAATTTAAATGTTAATCGAATTACTATTGTCCAGGCGTGGGAAAATAGTGCTGGTGTTCTAATCAGAAGGCCTGATGAACTACCTAAAGATGAACAAATAATTAAGGCTGTTTTTGCTGACGAAAAAGTCAAGCTTGACGAAGTTGAAGCTAATGTTGTAAAAACCTTTGGCAAAGAAAATTATGTGGTGCGAGCTGCCGATAACTTTTTAGAAATAATGCATCCAGATGTTAACAAGGGGGTGGCACTTAAATTTTTGACAAAAAAACTAGGATTCGAAACTAATGAAGTGATGGCAATTGGGGATGAGCGAAACGATATACCTATGTTTAGGGTTGCAGGAACTTCAGTAGTTATGGCAAATGGCTCTTCTGAAGCGAAAAACCAAGCTAACTTTGAAACTGCATCAAATAATCAAGATGGAATTGCCTTGGCTTTTGACCAATTTGTTTTTTAGATAAAGTGCAAGGTTTCTTCTGGTATTAGGCAATTTAGCTTTGTTATGCTATAATTGTATTACCTAAAGCGGGGGTGTTTTGGGATTCGACAGGCGTAGATTCGCATTGACTGCGGTTCGTAGGTCACGTCTACGTAAAAACGTCACAGTTTTATAACTGCAAATAAAGAAAATTCTTACGCATTAGCTGCCTAGTTTAGGCGCATGTGTTGCTTGCTTTCGGATTACTCACGTCTGAATTCAAGTATCAACTTAGTGAGTTACGTTTAACTACCTCATCTGAATAGTTAAAAAGAGTCATTCCAGGTTAGCTAGTCCATACTAGCCCTGTTATATGGCGTTTTGGACTAGTGAAGTTCAAATAATATAACTATGATCGTAGATGTCAGTGACGGAATGCGTTTGGACAGGGGTTCAATTCCCCTCACCTCCATAAATATTTCAATAAAGCCCTATGAATAAAGCGTTCATAGGGCTTTATTTTACTTTTGTATGGTAAAAAAGAATTAAACTGGAATTTTTATTTTTTTAGTAGGAATTATAAACTTCTATGTTCTTTTACTAGGCTACGATTTATTCATTAATTTTTATAGTACGACTGTTATTTTTTAATATAAAAATAATAAAAAATCCAACATCTGCTTACTATTTAACATTTAACTTAGCTTTAACAGTCATTTTTTGCAGAATTAGCTCAGTGAATATAACAAAAGAAAGTTTTTTGAATGATTATGAAACAATTAATTATGTAGCAAAAATGCTAATTAACTATATAGACAAAGGAATCAATAACGTATTATGATAAAAGAGTGGCGGAAAAAGACCAAGAACTAAAAACGAATATCTTAATTCCTTGTGTTAGCTGACAAGTAACTAGTATAAAATAAAAGAAATGAAAAATAAGAACTATTTATTTTTCATTGAGCTTTCAAAAATGGTGATTGTATAAGCATATCTAACTACGTTTCAATTTTGTTCCGTGCTTAAAACAGATAAACTTTCACAAAACAGTTTTAAAATGAAAAGTTATTTAAGTTATTTTATTATCGACCCTACGAAATTATATAAAAGTTGTTTGATGACTAGAAAGTTGAAGAAATGGATCCACATAAAATGACATTGCAAGAGTTAAGAAAATATTTTTATGGTCGCAATGTTGAGTTTACGTTGAAAAATGGTCAAAAGAAGGAAATTTTTGTTCAGGATATATTGAATGAAGATGATGACGAACCAGAATTAACTTTTCTTGGAGGTTCTGTTGAAAATGAAATTAAAATCTCGGATATTTTGAGTGCTCGTGAAATTTAGCATTAAAAAGATCTGGAGTATCAAGCTATAGAAAATAGTGGAGGAAAAATGAGAAAGAATACAGCATGGACTATCATTTTAATTTGTTCACTTGTTGTTATTGTTCTTAGAATTCTAATAATGGCAGGGAGCAAATTTTAATCGCTAAAAAGGTCGAAATTAAAAATAAGTTTGTCTATTTTGTATATATAGTATATTCAGAATATTTAAAGACTAAATCACTTTGAAATTTGCTTTATCTAATGCTTTTTTGTGCACTATAATAAAGTACACATAGTTTGAATGAGCAAAAAATAAACAATGAAAAAATTAACACAAAAGTCCAAGTTACTAATAGGTTATGCTATTTCAGGACTTGGCGATCAGTTTTATACTTTTGCAATTCCACTTTTGATGTTGTCGAGAACACATTCATCAATAATAATGGGACTGTTAACGGCAGTCGAATATTTGCCTACAGCATTATTTGGACTAACAATTGGACCAATTTTTGACATGTATTCTCGTAAAAAAATCATGCTTTTTTCTCTGATTATGCAAATGGTGCTAATTATAATTGCACCATTTTTGGTTATAAGAAACGTCTCAATATATTGGCTGCTATTGGTCATTTTCCTACTTGGCAGTTTCGACTTAATCACTTGGACAGGCTACCAGATATTTATTGCAGAATCGGTAAAAAAAGAAGAATTATCATCTGTTTCGGGCCAAGTTGGTTTAATTTCGTCTGTGCAAAAAACTTTCGGCCCAGGCATTGCAGCTGTCATTATTAATTTGATCAATTATATTGGTGGTTTTTTATTAGATGCTTTAAGTTTTGGCTATTTAACTTATGTTATTAAAGACTATGAACCTTTACAAACAGAAAATGGGGCAATGAAAAAAGAAAGTTCCTTTAACAAAAGTGCTAAAAAGGGGATTTCCTTTTTATTTGCTCATCATGACATTAAATGGCTGCTTGCAAGTTTTTTTGTAGCTAATGTTGGCTTTCAAGCAGTCGTTCCCATGTTAACGTTTTTATTAAAACAGGAAATGAAAGTTTCAGTTAACCTAGTAAGTGTTTTTTACACAGTAGCTGCAGTTGCCAGCATTATTGGCAATTTCATCTACCTGCGTATCAACAAGAATATGAAACTTGGTACACAGATGATTATGATTGGACTTCTAATAATGTGCGGCTTTATGATAATGCTAAATGTTCAGTCTTTCTTTTGGGTTACCTTTGGTTATGCAATAGTGTCCTTTGGTTGTGTTTGGTCACAAGCAAACTTTTTTACCATTATTCAAGCAGAAACACCGCCTCAATTTAAAGGAACAATAACATCAATTTCTACATCACTTACCCGAATAATTGGGCCCATTATGTCATTAATTAGTGGTTTCTTAATTAAAGAAGAAGTTCACTCCATCTTTGTTGTAGCTTCTGTTTGCATGTTTCTTTCTGTATTTATTTCCCTAGTTACTGGTTTAGGCGAATTAGGTAAACTGGAAAAGCTGCATTAATTGCAAAAAAGCAAAAACTTATTTTTTAGACAAGCAATGGTCTAATAAATTACAAATAGCTGGATTTTTATAAATTGCCACAACATCATATTTTAGTTTTGGTAAGTTGGGTAAGTAAGTAACGCATTTAGCATAAGTTTCTGGCAATGGCAGTTCTTCTGGATAGATACCCATACCATAATCTAAAACAACATTCGATAATGCCGCGTCGAAACTGTCTAAATAAATAATTTGTTCATAACAAATGTTCTTTTTGGCCAAAATTTTTTTAATTTTTGTTTGTACATCATTCTTATCTGTAGCAGTCCATTTTTGCAAGAAAAGGGGCTGCTTTTTTATAACATTCCTTTTTAGCCTACCATCTTGATTAACAGCTTTTTTGCTCAGTAAAATCCCAAAATTGGCAGTTCCGATTTTCTTAACATGAATATTCTTAATTTTACTTACCGCTGTTGAGAAACCAATCAGCACATCGTAATCCTCTGCATCAAGTTTCGGTATACTAGTAGCAAAATTTTCGGTATCTAATTGTAATTGTAAGCCTGAATTGTTTTTTGTAAGTAATCGCGCTAAGCTAACGGCCCAATAATCAAAACCATGTAAATAATGTATTCTCAACGTTTGAAATGAATCATTTAACTGACTAATTTTTTCATTAAATTCATAATATTTCTTAAGTACCGGTACTGCATAGTGATACAGATTAATACCCGTTAAAGTAACTTTAAAGTGGGAAGTTGAACGATCAATCAGTTGAACGCCTAAATCTTCCTCTAAATTTTTTATTGCGTTACTAATGGCTGTTTGAGAAACAAAATTTCTCTTAGCGGCCGGAGTAAATCCTTGAGTTTCTACAACATCTATAAAATATTTATATGCTAATAGGCTATATTTCATCACATTTTGTCCTTTTACTTATAACTTTATCTAATAAGTTATCATCATTATATGTTAGCGCTTACTAAAAAGCGAGGGTAAAATTGAATTGTAACGACAGTTACCTTTACTAAATTAGTTTTGTAACTAAAAAGGAGAAGTATAATGGCTGAAAAATATATTTTAGCGATTGATGAAGGTACTACAAGTACACGTGCAATTATTTTAGACCATTCTGGTAAAAAAGTAATTGATTCACGGAAAGAGTTTAATCAATATTTTCCTAAACCTGGCTGGGTAGAACATGATGCTAACGAAATTTGGAATTCAGTTTTATCGACTATTGCCAATTCGTTTATTAATTCAGGAATTAAGCCTAACCAGATTGCCGCTATTGGTATCACTAACCAACGGGAAACGACTGTAATTTGGGATAAGAAAACTGGCTTGCCAATCTACCACGCAATTGTCTGGCAATCTCGGCAAACTTCAGATATTGCCGATAAAATCATTGCTGACGGGTATTCCGATATGATCCATGAAAAAACCGGTTTAATTCCTGATGCATATTTCTCTGCAACTAAAATTCGCTGGATACTTGACCATGTTCCTGGCGCTCAGGAGCGTGCTGAAAATGGTGAATTATTATTTGGCACCATCGATTCATGGCTCGTCTGGAAACTGACTGGCGGCAAAGTTCATGTTACTGATTACACTAATGCCAGCCGGACAATGCTTTTTAACATTACCAACCTTGATTGGGATGATGAGATACTAAAATTATTAAATATTCCTAGAAAAATTTTACCGGAGATTCGTTCTAATTCTGAAATTTATGGCACTACTGCGGAATATCACTTCTACGGCAGTCAAGTTCCCATAGCCGGAATGGCTGGTGACCAGCAATCAGCTCTGTTTGGTCAATTAGCTTTTGAACCAGGAATGGTTAAAAACACTTATGGTACCGGTGCGTTCACTGTTATGAATACAGGGGAAAAGCCAAAATTCTCGGCCAATAACTTGTTAACGACTGTGGCATATGGCATTAATGGCAAAGTAAATTATGCTTTAGAAGGTAGTATTTACGTTGCCGGTTCTGCTATTCAGTGGTTGCGTGATCAATTGGGCATTATTGATGACGCTCCTCAATCAGAAGAAGCCGCAAAACGTTCCAAGGATAACAATGAAGTTTTTGTCGTCCCAGCATTTACCGGTCTAGGTGCTCCATACTGGGACTCAAATGTCCGTGGTTCAGTCTTTGGCTTGACTAGAGGCACGACAAGGGATGATTTTACAAAAGCAACTCTGCAATCTTTGGCTTATGAAAGTCGCGATGTTATTGATACTATGCATGAAGATACCAAAATTAAAATTCCTAAATTAAAAGTCGATGGTGGTGCTGCCAATAACGACTATCTAATGCAATTCCAGGCAGACATTTTAGGAATTGAAATAGAGCGTGCGGCTAATCTTGAAACAACCGCTTTAGGTGCTGCTTTTCTTGCAGGCTTAGCTATTGGCTATTGGAAAGATTTCGAGGAAATAAAGAAAATCCAAAAAGTCGGCAAGATATTTAAACCACAAATGAGTGGCGCTGAAAGAGACCATCTTTATGAAGGGTGGAAGTCAGCTGTTAAGGCTGCTCAAAGTTTTTCATACAAACCTTACCAAAAGAATTAGTTAACAGTTTTACTAAAAGAAAGAGGTTATACCATGGCGTTTTCAATTAAAACCAGACAGGAAGAAATTGAACGTTTAAAAAATGAAAAATTAGATTTATTGGTTATCGGTGGCGGTATTACTGGAGCTGGCGTTGCATTGCAAGCTAGTGCAGCTAAGATGAAAACCGGTTTAATCGATATGCAGGACTTTGGTGGCGGAACTTCATCACGTTCAACTAGGTTAGTTCATGGTGGTATTCGCTATCTTAAGACTTTTGATGTCCAAGTAGTTTCTGATACAGTCAAGGAACGTGCAATAGTTCAGCATATTGCTCCTCATATGACTCGGCCTGATCCTATGATTTTACCAATTTATGATGAGCCGGGAACAACTTTTACCATGTTTTCCGTCAAAGTAGCAATGGATCTATATGATCATTTAGCTGGAATCGAGGGTGACTCCCCTTTAATTAAGTATGCTAACTATACAATGGATAAAGCAGAAACTTTAAAACGGGAGCCACAATTAAACAGCGAAAATCTACAAGGCGCAGGCGTTTACCTAGACTACCAAAACAATGATTCACGTTTAGTAGTAGAAAATGTCAAAAAGGCACATGAATTAGGATGTTTGGCTGTTAGTCGGCTGAAATGCATTGCGATTTTACATAACGAGCAAAAGCAGGTTAACGGAGTACGCGTCCATGATAACTTAACCGGTGAAGAATTTGAAATTCATGCAGATGTAGTTATTAACACCTCCGGGCCTTGGTCCGATTTAGTAAGACAGGAAGATAAAGCAGTTTATAAAAAGCCGCGTCTGCGTCCTACAAAGGGTGTTCACTTAGTAGTTGACCAATCACGCTTGACTGTGCCACAACCAACTTACTTTGGTTCAGGTACAGCAGACGGTCGTATGATTTTTACTATTCCTAGAGAAGGTAAAACCTATTTTGGCACTACCGATACCGACTTTACCGGTGATTATGCTCATCCTACTGTTGAACAAAGTGATGTCGATTATTTGTTAAATATTATTAATAAGAAGTATCCTTCCGCTCATTTAACTATTAACGATATTGAAGCCAGCTGGGCTGGAGTTCGTCCCCTAATTGAAGTCGAAGTTGAAGGCAATGAAGCAGCAGATGCAGCAACTGGTGCCAGTGTCTCTGACAGTACTTCAGCACCGTCTGCTGTATCTCGCGGTAGTTCATTAACTGAAGCTGAGGATGGCTTAATTACTCTAGCTGGTGGTAAATTAACAGATTATCGTATTATGGCTAATGGTGCCATGAAGAAAATACAGCAAAAGCTTCATGACAAGTTTTCTAAGAACTTTACTTTACAAAATTCTGCTGAAATTAAAGTTGCAGGTGGTGATTTTGATTCAGATCATGCAGAAGAAGAACTTGCTCGGATTGCTAAAGATGGCGTAGCAGCTGGTATTACAGCTGATGATGCCAAGGAAATTGCCAACTTGTTTGGTTCACAAGCAGAGCAAATTTATGACTATGCCAAGACGATTAAGCCCGCTGCAGGATTAAGTCTTGGCGAAACAGCTGCCCTTGATTATTCACTAGCTGAAGAAATGACACTGACACCAGTTGACTATCTCTTAAGGCGTACTTATCACATCTTATTCAAGAGTGATACTTTAAACCAGGTTAAAGAAGGTGTCGTTAACCATATGTCTGATTACTATGGCTGGGATAAAGAGCAAAAGACTCAATATGTACATGATTTAGAGCAGGAAATAGCACAATCACGACTAGATAAACTAAAGAATAAAAAATAATAGATTAACAAACAGAAAGTAGTAAATTATTCCCCCAAAAAGCCCGTCAAGATAAACTGACGGGCTTTTTCTTGCCCTTTTTAAGCACACTATTACAATTAAATTATTTTATGTGAGCAGAGGTTAGCAAAAAGTATTATTATAACAATAATAAATGTTGTCATATTTGAAAAAATAGTTTTAAATTTACATCTTAAAAGATTAAACTATTAGAGAGGTGATTAAAATGGAGCCAATTTTTCTTACTCCTTATTTTAGACCCAAACTTTGGGGTGGACGCAAATTGAAAACAATCTTTAATTATAATATTCCGGATGGCAAGGTAGGAGAAGCTTGGGTAATATCCGGCTATAAAGAGGATGCTTCTACAGTAATCAATGGTCAATTTAAAGGGCAAAGTCTGCGTCAGGTTTATCAAGAAAACCCGACGCTATTTGGCAATCCTGAAAGTAAAGAATTTCCGCTGCTGGTAAAGTTCCTGGATGCAAATGATAATTTGTCTGTTCAGGTTCATCCCAATGATGAATATGCTCGCAAAGTAGAAAACGATAGTGGCAAAACTGAAAGCTGGTATGTTTTGCAGGCTGATCCTGGATCATATCTAATTTATGGGCATACTGCCAAAACTCGCGCAGAACTGGCTGAAATGATAGAAAAGGGAGAATGGGATAAACTTTTACGCAAAGTACCAGTAAAAACTGGTGATTTCTTTTATGTCCCTTCAGGAACAATCCACGCGCTTACTAAGGGAATATTAGTTATTGAAACCCAACAATCTAGTGATGTGACATACAGGTTGTATGACTATGATCGTATTGACCAAAAAACTGGTAAGAAACGCGAACTGCATACCCAAAAATCAATCGCTGTTACTCAAGTCCCACATGTTGATCCTAAACTGGATATTACAATAGATCACGTGCAGGACGCTACTATTAAAACTTTGGTTGCACCACCTGTTTCACCTCATTTTTATTTGTGGCAAATAGATTTAGCTGGAAAATGGCATACTGGTTTAAATAGTCACCCCTACTTATTAGTAACAATCATAAAGGGGACAGGTACACTTCAAATTGAAAATAAATCATATGACCTATCAATTGGAACAAATCTGATAATTCCTAATAACATTAAAAAATTTACATTCACAGGTAATATGAAATTGGTTATTTCTACGCCTAATATTTAAGGAGAATAATAAAATATGATCTATATAGCTTGTGGCTCAATTATGTTAATAGTTGGGCTATTATGGCTCATTTCACCTCCGAAAAGACCTTGGCCGTTTTACGGATATTATTCGTACTTGGCCACAGTGAATAAAGCAAGTTTTAAATTTGCTCAGCATAAAGCAGGTGGTTATTTTATTATATTTGGTTTAATGCAATTATTATTAGGAGTTGGAATCCATTTACTTAAATGGGATCGTTACTTTTTACTTTGGCTGCTGACATTTTATCTTTTCATTATCTTTCCAATCATGGCTACTGAAAAAAGTCTTAAAAAATTTTTGATAATTCGTCATGAATTGCCGGCAGATTATATAGACCCTGACAAAGTAAAAAAGGAGAGAACAAAAGGATTTAGGGACAGAAAATGAAACTGAAAATTTTAATGGTCGAGGATGATCAGTCGGTTGCAGAAATGATGGGGATGTTTTTCGAAAAAGAAGGATGGTCCATGGATGTTGCCACTGATGGGGAACAAGCCGTTAAAATGTTTGCTGAGAATCCTGATCAATATGATTTGATCACTCTAGACCTTAATTTACCTAAAAAAGATGGCATAGAAGTTGCTAAAGAAGTTTGTGCAATCTCACCATCAATTCCAATCATTATGCTTACTGCGCGCAGCAGTGAAGAAGAACAAATTCAAGGATTTAATGCTGGTGCCGACGATTATGTATCTAAGCCATTTAGTCCTTTGGCGCTAATAGCACGTATTAAAGCTTTGCAACGCAGAATCAGAATTGATGATAAGCAGGAACAAACCAAAACAGCAGAATCCGGAGAAAAATTTGATGTGGTAACTAATCATATTAAAATTTCTACAAGCAGACGTGAAGTATTATATGACAATAAACATGTTCAAAATATTACCCCCAAAGAATTTGATTTGTTATATACCATGGCCCAGAAGCCAAAGCAGGTCTTTTCTCGTGAACAATTATTAGAATCTGTTTGGGGTTATAATTATTATGGTGAAGATCGCACCGTGGATGCACATATTAAAAAATTGCGCCAAAAATTGGAAAAAGTAGGTGCAAATGTGATCCAAACCGTTTGGGGGGTTGGCTATAAATTTGATGATTCGTAGGCTTTATTATGAAGTTGATTTATCAGCATATGCTTAGTTTTTTACTAATCATTATTACTACGGTATCAATAATCGGTTTTTCTGAAATCAATAATACTACTCAGCAGTCATATGAATATAATTATCGGCGAATGGAAGATTTTGCCGCAGCGTTAGGGACTTTGGCTACAAATGATAAAAAAGACGGAGCAGCAATGCTGAATCCTAAATTTTTAAATAAGCTAGAATTTGTCCTTCATAGCGATAGGGTGTATCTTAGCGTTTTTAATGCACAAGGTTCACAAGTTTATCCTCAAAAAAATGACAAAATTAAACTAACTCCTCACCGCCTGAGACAATTGAAAAGTGGCAAGAAGCTGCGTATTAAAAATAATAATGAAGCACTCTCCAGCTTAGGCTATAAAAAGGATGCTTGTACTGGTGTACTTTTACCCTGGAAGGATAAAGGAAAATTTATTGGAGCAATGTGGTTAGGAGTCAGAATTGCTCAAGTAGAGCGGCCTGTTAGAATTGCTAAACAAAATCTCTTCAACGCGTTAGTTTCTGCCATGATAGTAGGTTTAGTACTAAGCTTGATTCTTTCTTTTTATGCAACCAATAGAATTAAAAAGTTATCTGTCGCTACCAAAAAAGTTACAGCAGGTGACTTTGATGTGCAGACACATTACTGTGGTCATGATGAAATAACTCAGCTGGCAGATAACTTCAACCAGATGGTTCGGACATTAAAAAAATCAAATCAAGAAGTGAAGGAGCAAGAAAAAAGGCGAGACCAGTTTATGGCTGATGCTGCTCATGAAATGCGCACACCTTTGACTACGATAAATGGTATTTTAGAAGGCTTACAATATGATGCAATTCCTGATAAAGCTAAGCCCAAGTCTATTGCCTTGATGAGTAGAGAAACTAAGCGGTTAATTCGTTTAGTTAATGAAAATTTGGATTATGAAAAAATTCGCAATAACCAAATAAATTTAGTTAAAACGCGCTTTAATGCCAGAAAGACATTTGATGATGTAACAATGCAACTTAAGCAAAATGCTGCTAAAGCTGATGATACAATCTTTATCACTGCTCCAAAAAATCTGCCTGTTTATGCAGATAAAGATCGTTTTACCCAAATAATGGTTAATTTGGTACAGAATGCAATTCAGTTTACTGCTAACGGTAAAATTGAAATTAGCGGTTATAGAATTGCACACGCCACGGTAATTATGATTAAAGATAATGGTATCGGAATGAATCAGCAACAAATTAAATACGCTTTTGAAAGATACTTTAAGGCTGATCCTTCACGCAGCCGCTCTGGTAAAGGAGAATATGGTTTAGGATTATCTATTGTATCCTCTTTGATCAAACAGCATGGTGGCAAAATTAGTGTCCAATCTGCAATCAATCAAGGAGCGGAATTTACAATCATACTTTTTGACCAGGGCTATGAACAATATCTTGAAGATTAAAAAATCATTTCCTTTTTTGGAAATGATTTTTTATGTTTATAACCTATTTGTCATTTTTAGTTGTTTCGTGCCAAACTTTTGCAGTTACAGGAATTGAACCAAGATTAGTCATTTCATCTTTTCCTACCACAATTAGATTATTGGGACCTTTAGCTAAATTATTGAAACTGTCTAAGCTTTGATTCTTAAAATAGCCATCACTAGCTCTTGCCAAGGTCAATTGTAGCTGGTTAATGCGATACGCTTCTGCGTCTGCTTCGGTTTTAACAGCTTCAGCTTTGGCCTTTGCTGTAGCAATCAGAGCGTCATTTTTAGCTTTGGTAGTTAATTCAATATTTTTAGCTTCACCTTCCGCCTTTTCAATAGCTGCTATTTTTTCACGGTCTGCAGTAAGCTGCTTATCCATTGCTCTTTGAATCTCTGGACTAGGTAGAAGTTCATCAATATTGACCCGAACTACCCGAATGCCATAAATGTCTGTTAAATCGCCAATAGCTTCTGAAAGTTGAGTGTTAATGCTGCTAGTTGAGCCTAAGGCGTCGTTTAAGTCCATTCTTCCGATGATGTCACGCAAGTGTCCCCGAATGAGTTCGACCATAGATTTAACTGAATCCGTGTTGTTGTAAAAATACTTGTAAGAATCTGTTACCAAATAATTTAGAGTTAGACTGGTAGTGATTTCTGCATTATCTTTGGTAATAATTGAATATTTGGAAATTTCTGCGGGAAACATTGCCAGTGAGACCTTGCGTAATCTCTGAATTACTGGAATAATCAGTACTAATCCCGCCTTTACAGTTCTGGAATACTTTCCCAGTGTTTCTATTAGGCCTTCATTATTTTGAGGGACAACCCGACAGCAGGAGAGTAATAAAATTACAATAATTAAAAGAATCACTACATAAAGCATTTTAATCCTCCAAAGATTCCGAATTCTTATTTTTCTTTATTATATGACTTTTTATTCTTTTTACTAGATTTATTTTTCTTTTCAGTTAAGTGATTACCAGAAACAGATTCTGGAATAGCAGTAATTTCTTCTTCACGTCCCTTTAATTCAATGGCATCTGTCTTATACAAACCAGTAGTAGATTTGCGGTGTTTACTTATCAGTGCGGTTGATTTATTTTTTAACTGCTGTCTAATATTTTCCATTTGTTTAAAATTAGTTAAGTTGTCAAACTCATTTGGGTCAACTGGTTTAAAACCGCTGGGGGTGTAAAATCGTAACAAATTATGATTATTTAATAAGTCTGAATATTTTAATGATTTTTTACCTTCTTTTGCTAACTTGTTTATTTCATATTTTTCTTGTTCAGTAAAATTGATAATTTGCTTGCCGCTTTTACGGTCATAGACTACTCCTTTAAGGCCCTTACCACCGATAATGACGTACTTTTGACTGACAATCGTGCCATTCCTAAAAACAATCCACGGACGATATTTGGGAGCTAACAGATCATGGCCAAATTGAATATAATTACGGTTAGAAATGCCTAAAAGATGAAGTATTGTTGGCAAAACATCAATTTCACCAGCGACTTTGTGTTTAATTTTTCCTTTGAGATTGGGTGCGTGGATCATAAAAGGCACGCGTTGCATTTGTACGTTATTGAAAGCATTCCAGGTATCAGAGCTTTCACCAACAATCGGTGCTAAAGTTTCATTCTCCGAATTAGTTAAGCCGTAATGATCACCGTAGATCACTACCATAGTGTTTTTGATTAAACCGGATTTCTTTAAGTAATCGAAAAATTCGCGAATAGATTGATCCAGATAATGGGCTGTTTCAAAGTAGTTGTTAATTGACTTGTCCGAAGTATCACTGGTTTTAAACGTTGGATCCAGATCTTCTTCATCCATATCAAACGGTGTGTGATTAGTTACGGTGATGAATTTAGTATAAAAAGGTTGCTGCATTCTTTCTAAATATTTAATACTTTCAGCAAACAATATTTTGTCTTTAATACCGTAGCCGATGTGGTCGTTTTTATCATGGCTAAAGTAATTTTGGTCAAAGAAATAATTGTAACCAAGATTTTTATAAACATCATCGCGATTCCAAAAAGTACCTACATTACCATGAAATACCGCTGACGTATAGTTGCCGTGTTGACGTAAAATCTGTGGAGCAGCCTGAAAGGTGTTTGAACTGCCCATCGCTGTAAATAAAGAGCCATCAGAAATACCGTATGTGCCAGTTTCCAGCATGTTCTCCGCATCACTGGTACGACCAATACCGACTTGATGGTAAAAATTGGCAAAACTCAAAGTGTGTTTGTCGTGATAAATTGAATTGAGGTAAGGTGTGACCTCTTTTCCGTTAATTTTCAGATCAATCAAAAATTGTTGAAAGCTCTCAAGATGAATAATAATAACATTTTTGCCCTTTTCTTTACCGAAGTACTCTGGATTTGCGGGCAATTTATTTCTTTGGTTATAAGTCAAAATTTTGTTTAAATCGGCAGTATTGGCATTTCTATTTACCTGTTCCGTTTGTTCATTCTTAATACCATCATAGACAGTATAAGTATTAATACCGAGGTACTTGACAATGTATGAACGATCAAAAGTTGTCCCTAATAACCTTGGTCTGGATGATTCGGCCAGAAAAATATTTAGAACCAAAACCAAACTACCGACAGAAGTAACGGCAAAAGGGGTAAGAAGGCCAAAAGATTTTTGATCAATTTTTATTTTGTGAGTGATTAATAGTGTAACTACCACGATAAGATCAAGCCACAATAGCATATCGGAAGGCTGAAGTAGTGCTACAGCACTTTTTCCTAAACCAGGAGCGACTTTTCCAGCATTAGTTATGGTCTTGACGGTGATAAAATCAGAGAATTGACGGTAATAAAGAATATTTGCAAATAACAATCCAGAATTTGCGACATCAAGCAGCAGCATGGCACAATAAGAAACAAGCGGCTTAGAAAAATAAAGTCCAATGCTAATTAGTAAAATAGCGCTGCCAACCGGACTCAGCCACATTATAAAATGTTGATAGGGGTCGGAAATACCCAAGTTGAAATCATGATAGGCGGCAAAAATGTATTTCAGTGTAAATAAAACAACCAGAAGGCAAAAAAAGCCTATACGAGTCTGAATGAAATTGGTCAGATTTTTTTTATTCAAAATGAACTCTCCCTTATCAGACTATTTTAAAAGTTTCTGGACTTTTAGACAATCTTTTCCAAATAGTTAGACCTTTTTTAATAATTAAACAGGAAATTTGAGTATAATTTAAATGAACTCTATTTTAGGAACTGAACCAGTATGATATTTTTAGGACCAATATATAACCAGCTTTCACAACTTTATGCGACCAAAATAAATCATTTTGCTTTGATTAAGCTAATCATGTTGGCACTTGATAAAACTCTTTTTTACTTTTTATTTTTTATGGTAATGCGTTTAATTTGGCTGATGACTATTAGAAGCAGACGTACAGTAAAGTCAGAAGCAGCAGTATGGCTATTTGCTTTTTATTTGATATTAGTTTTAATGTTGACGACTTTTCGCAATACGTATTTTCCTTGGAATCTAACCTTAAACCTTCACAGGCCTCTTAATGAAATTAATTTTGTCTTTCTCAGGGAAACGTGGAAAATGTATCACGCTCAAAGTAGGCTTGATTTTTTTTATAATTCTTTGGGTAACATTCTTTGTTTTGTACCTTTTGGCTTTTTGTCACCATTTGTTTTTCCCAAAAAGCAAACGTTCTGGCGGGTTTTATTAGCCGGAATTATTTTTTCGGTTTTCATTGAAGGGATGCAATTTTTGCTTGAAACTGGAGTGACCGATATTGATGATGTGTTCTTTAATAGTTGCGGCACGGCGGTTGGCTATTTTGGTTACTTATTGGTTATGTTAATCAGGAGAAAGTCTCGTAAAACTAACTAAAAGGTCTGGCATTTATAAAATAAGATTGCTAAAATGTTCTTGTGAAAGAAGTATTTAATTCAGTAAGGAGAGCGTAAATATGAGTTTAATTAAATTTGATAGCACCAAATTAACCCCATTTGTTCATGAAAATGAACTAAGTGAAATGCAGGCTATTATTGATGCTTCTGCTAAAGAGCTTAAAGATGGCACAGGTGCAGGTAATGATTTTCTTGGCTGGATTGATCTGCCAGTTAATTATGACCAAGATGAGTTTGCCAGAATTAAAAAAGCCGCTAAAAAGATTCAAAGTGATTCTGAAGTATTGGTATGTATCGGAATAGGTGGTTCTTACTTAGGTGCTCAAGCTGCCGTTGAATTTTTGAATGGTGCGTTTTACGGTAAGGGTAAAGAAAAATATCCTACTATTGTTTTTTGCGGCAATTCATTGTCCGGCTCATACTTACATGACTTAATCGAGTGGGTTGGCGATAAGGACTTTAGCGTAAATATTATTTCTAAGTCTGGTACAACTACCGAACCAGCTGTTGCTTTCCGCATTTTTAAAGATAAATTAATTAAAAAGTATGGTGAAGAAGAGGCTAAGACCAGAATTTTTGCTACCACCGATAAGGCTAAGGGAGCATTGAAGACTGAGGCAGACGCTGAAGGCTACGAAGAATTTGTTGTGCCGGACGATATTGGTGGTCGTTACAGCGTTTTGTCGGCTGTGGGTCTTTTACCAATAGCTGTTTCTGGAGCTGATATTGATCAGTTGATGAAAGGTGCTGCTGATGCCAGAGCCGATTACACCGATACAGACTTGAGTAAAGCAACTCCTTATCAATATGCTGCATTGCGTAATATTTTGTATCGCAAGGGTTACACTACTGAAATAGTTGAAAATTACGAACCCACTTTAAGAATGTTTAGTGAATGGTGCAAACAATTAATGGGTGAATCTGAAGGTAAGGATAATAAAGGTATTTGGCCAGCAAGTGCCAATTTCACTACCGACCTTCATTCATTAGGACAATATATTCAAGAAGGCAGAAGAAACCTCTTTGAAACTGTTATTAGAGTTGAAAACCCCACAAATGATGTCGAAATTCCTTCTGATGATCGCAATTTAGACCAGCTGAATTTCTTATCCGGTAAGAGTTTAAACTTTGTCAATGAACGTGCTTATGAGGGTGTTGTTCTGGCTCACACAGATGGTGGAGTACCGGTAATGACAGTTAACATTCCAGATCAAACTGAACATACTTTAGGCTACTTAATTTACTTCTTTGAGTTGGCTATTGCTGTTTCTGGTTATGTCAATGGCATTAATCCATTCAACCAGCCAGGCGTTGAAGAATATAAGCGTAATATGTTTGGTTTGCTTAACAAACCAGGTTATGAAGAATTACACGATGACCTAGCTAATAGATTTAAACAGGAAAACTAATTTTTATTTATTGCAACTTCTTTTAAATAAGACTAACATAAATATATAGAGATTAACCTGTACATCATATATAGTGATATTTAATCATAATGGAAAGGGTAAAAGTTTATGACTTTTAACCCTTTTTTATTAAGGAGAAATATATGGAAGAAAAAAGAGAGACACCAAAACGGGTTTTGGCGATTATCAGTTGTGCTTTAATGGCTTTTGTTTCAATACTAACTGAAACTAGCTTAAATGTTACTTTTCCCACTTTAATGAAACAATTTCATATCGGTTTGGGATTAGTTCAGTGGACTACAACTGGGTACTTACTGACAATTTCTGTAATTATGGTTGCGAGTTCATATTTGAATGATCGTTTTTCCGCGAGACAATTATTTTTAACTGCTGCAATTGCTTTTATTGCCGGATCGGTTGTAGCGGGCTTTGCGACTAATTTTGGGGTCTTACTGGCAGGTCGCTTAATTTCGTCAATCGGTGCCGGTCTTTCAATTCCATTAATGTTCAACATGGTTGTTGAACTGATGCCGCAAGAAAAATGGGGCTTTTACATGGGACTAACAGGCTTAGTTATTATACTTGCACCATCTTTGGGGCCAACCTTTGGTGGCACTGTGGTTTACTATTTTGGCTGGCCACTAATTTTTGAAATTGTAGCTATAATTGCAATAATCATCATGATCTTGGGCCTATTTGTGGTAGAGCAATACCATGAAAAAAAGCATCCCAGCTTTGACTGGTTAAGCTATATCGTTATTGCCAGTGCAATGATTATTTTTAACTTAGGCTTTAATCGCATTAGTAATGGTTTAACAGATATCGGCTTTTGGCTCAGCATGGTAGTAGTGGCCATTTTAGTATACTTATTTATTAAACTCTCACGCTCAAGTAAGAAGAAATTAATAAACTTGAGTATTTTCAAAAATAAACCCTTTATTTTTGCCATGATTTCCTATCTGTTACTTCAGTTTATTAATATTGGCACCAGTTTTGCCGTTCCTAACTACGTGCAGATTGTTAATCACGCTAGTTCTCTTGTTGGTGGTTTAGTTTTACTTCCGGGATGTATTATTAGTGGTATCTTAAATCCGTGGTTTGGACGTATTTATGATAAAAAGGGTGCACCGTTACCTTTGTTGACCGGAACAGTATTTTGTTTAACAGCATGTCTGCTTTTTGCGATTTTTAGCTTAAAAATTAGTACAGTGATGGTCGGTGTCTTTTACGGAATTATGATTATTGGTCGCCAAATGGCGTTTAACAACACAATGGCAGAGGCCTCAAAACTGCAACCAGAAGAATTGCATACTGATGCTACCGCAGTCTTTCAAACTGGCCAGCAATATGCTGGCTCAATGGGGACTACAGTAATGGCTGCCATTATTTCTTCTTGGCAAAAAAGACCGGGCAATTATGCTGCACTCACTGCTCAAGGAAGTCAAGAAGCCTTTCTATTTTTGACGTTTGTCAGTGTCATAATTTTACTAAGTTATTTAAACTTGTTTAGACTTGAGCAAAAAATAAGATAAATAATTAAATAGTTTCGTTAATTGTTGTAACTTCATTTGCAATAAATGAAGTTATTTTTTTGCCAGATAATTAATATTAAAATAAATTAACATTTTAGTGTACATTTTTAAATAAAATGATAAAATACTTAATAATTAATTTTAAGGGAGGAAAAAGCAATGAGACGAATTAGCAATCAGCATATTTCGATTTTGTCACAAATTATTTTGCTGACAAAGCATACTTAAGAACTATTTAATTAAAGGAGTATAAATATGGCTGATACAACCAACACAAATAAAATAACAGTAAAAACTTTTCTTAATAAAATTTTAGCTGGAACTGCAACTGGAATTATTGTGGGACTAATTCCCAATGCAGTTGTCAGCGCAATTTTAAAGTTATTTGGACAAAATCCGATGACTGCAACTATTAATCAAGCGCTTTTGATTTTTCAATGTGCTACGCCACTATTAATTGGAGCTCTAATTGCGATTCAATTTAAAATGGAGCCACTCGACGTTGCTATTGTAGGAGCTGCCGCATATGTTGGTTCTGGAGTAACCAAGTTTGTGCCACAGATCGTTAACCCAGCCACTAAAGTTCAAGGAGTTTTTGTATCTGCAGGAACAGGCGATCTGATTAATACGATGATTACAGCTGCTACAGCTGTGGGATTTTTGCTATTAGTTGGACAACATTTTGGCTCTGTCAAAATTGTTGCCGCACCGATTTTTGTGGGTGGTGGAGCTGGTCTAATTGGCATGTTAATTTTGCCTTATGTTAGTAAAATTACCACTTGGCTGGGAACTGTAATTAACTCCTTTACTAACCTACAACCAATATTAATGTGTATTTTAATTTCCTGTATGTTTGCAGTCTTAATCATTTCGCCAATATCAACTGTTGCTATTGGTATGGCAATTCAGTTAAATGGTATCTCCGCAGGAGCAGCCGCGATGGGGGTGGCCGCAACCACTTTGGTATTAGTAGTTCATTCTTGGCGCACTAATAAATCTGGAGTTACCATAGCCATAGCACTGGGAGCAATGAAAATGATGATGCCTAATCTTTTCAGATATCCAATTATCGTTTTGCCAACCTTAATTACTGCAGCTCTTTCCGCTATTCCAGTAGCCTTATTCCATGTTAGTGGCACACCAGCTTCTGCTGGCTTTGGCCTTGTTGGCTTAGTTGGACCTCTTGCCTCATTAGACGCTGGTAAAGCAAGCATTAATATTGTAATGGCATTAATTGTCTGGATAGTATTTCCGGTTGTAGTAGCAATGATTTGTCGCTTCCTTTTTGAAAAAGTATTTCATCTTTATGATGAAAAAGTTGCCTTTGCCTATTTAGGCGAATAATTATTTCTGTCATTAAAAAACCAATACCTTACTTACATCAATTTATTTTAAACATCAAAAAACTCGTGAAAAAATATTATTTTATTCACGAGCTTTTATTTTTTAATTATTTTTCTAAGCTAAATTTTTTCCAGGCAGTTTCGATTTGCTTATAATTTAAAGCTGCTGTTTTAGGGAAAAGGACTTTAGCATCTTTGAGGTCTTTCTTAGAGCCAACACCAACGGATAATGCCCCTGACTTATTAATAGCAGTGATGCCAGCAATTGAGTCCTCAATACCAACGCAGTCTTGTGGCTTGAGACTTATGGCCGCGGCTGCAGCAATAAAGATATCTGGAGCAGGTTTACCAGCAGCTACTTTACTAGGATCGGCAATAGCATCGAATGCATCTGTTAATTGTAATTTTTCTAAAATAAAGGGGCCATTCAGACTCGCCGAAGCCAAGGAAAGTCTGACATTATTCTTCTTAAAGGCAGAAATCAATTCATTAATTCCAGGCAAGATATTTGCGGGTGTTAAATTGGCCAGCAAATTGCGGAAAATATTATTCTTCTCATTAGTCATTTCATTAAACTGTTCTTTTGAAACGGAGATAGCTAAAAAGTTTAAAATTGCTTTTAAAGAATCACTGCGATTCACGCCTTTAGTTTGCTTTTCCAGTTCATCCGGCAACTCAAGATTGAAATGATTTTTAATTAATTTGCGCCATGCCTGGAAATGATAGACAGATGTATCTGCGATGACTCCATCTAAATCAAATAGAACGCCTTTCATTTAAAAACTTCCTTTCACTTGCTACAGGTGTTGTGTCAAGTATTTTATTAATTTGGGTAAAGTCATTATCTGAGATATTAATAAATGGCAACAAATTATTTAACTTCACCAGGGAATTTTCGCCAAATTTTGCGAGATTATCAGGATCTTGCAAAAAATCAAAGACTGGATTAATTGATTTTAATTGTTTAACAATCTCTGAATCTTTCATTAGTTGTTTGGCAGGCATGTTGATATTGTAGTATTCGATATAACTTCTTTCAGGTACATAAGAGATTGTAAAGTCACCATTAGTTAATTCCAATGGTATCGATGCTGGCTGACCATTAAGTTCTACTTTATTCTTCACTCTAGGTAATTTTACGGTTACTTTTTGACCAAACGGAATGCTGAGGTTGACCTTGATAGTGTGCCGAGCATCAGTTTCAAGTTGGTATGCCATTTTGAGATCACCGTATGAACTGTGGTAGTGTCCAGAAACCTTTTTAAACCGATAATCAAATTGAGGCGCAAAGAGCACATTTTGGTAGCCCTTGGTTTGCTTTCTTAATCCCAAAACTTGTTGATAAACCCATTGCATGATTGCACCGATTGAATAGTGGTTAAGAGAATTCATTCCTTCAGGATTCATTGAGCCATCTGGCAGCACGGAGTTCCAACGTTCCCAAATAGTAGTGGCACCCAAATTAACTTCATAAAGCCAGCTTGGAAAATCTTCGTTTAGAAAAATTTGTGTCGCTAATTTATGTTCGCCATTTTCAGATAAAACCTGACAAATAAAAGGCGTTCCAATAAAACCAGTTTGCAAATGGTTGTGATCCTTATTTAACCTTTGAACTAAATCTTTAACTACACGTTTTTTCTGTTTTTCTGGTACTAAATCGAAATGAAGGGCTAGGGCGTATGCAGTTTGTGTGTCAATTGCCAGCCGGCCATTTTTAGTAATAAATTCGTCTTTGATGGCTGTTTTAATAGCTTGAGCTTGTTGTTCATATTTCTTAGCATCACTGGCATTACCTAAAATTTTAGCTGTTTGAGCAACAATCCAACTGGAATAGGCGTAATAAATTGAAGCAATATAATCTTCGTCAGTCTTTCCACTAGGCATCGCTGGGTTTTCACCATCTAAAGACAGCCAATCACCGAATTGAAAGCAACCAGTCCAAAGATTCTTGGTAGTGGTTGCTTGACCAATCCAATCTACCCAGGACTTCATACTGGAGTAATTTTGTCTTAAAATAGCCGGATCAGCTGTTGCTTGGTATGCTGTCCAGGGAATAACGGTTGCGGCATCTCCCCAAATTGCTGCACCACCACTATTATTGCCCATTGCAGGAGCATACATTGTTAGCATTCCATTGTGTGCAGCCTGTTCAATTTTCATATCTTTAGCATATTTTTTGAAAAAGGCGTAAGCATTCATGTTTAAAATGGCAGTGCTGGCAAAGATGTCGGCATCACCGGACCAGCCTAAACGCTCGTCTCGTTGCGGACAGTCTGTTGGAACATCAAAGAAGTTGCTTTTTTGACTCCACAAAACATTCTGGAGCAGGCGATTAACTTTGGTATTAGTAGTTTCTATACCACCAGTAATTTCAAGATCGGAATAAATTACCGTTGCCCTGAAATCATCTTTTCTTAAGGGTTTTGAATTGCCGGAAACTTTAACATAGCGGTAACCGTAGTAGGTGAAGTGTGGTCTAATCCATTCTTTTTCACCATTCGAAATATAATGAAAGGCAGCACGAGCTTCTCGAAGATTATCCCGGTAAAAGTTACCATCTTGCAGAATTTCGCCCACTTGTAAATCAATTTCGCTGCCAGAAGGGTCCGCATTTTTAAATTCTGGCCAACCAGCTTGATTTTGACCGAAATCAAGAACTGTTTCACCTTTAGGAGTATGAATAATTTCTTTAACAGGTAAATATTCTTTTATTTTTAATGGTAGGCTTAAACGGTCGTGCAATATTTCTTTAGTATGGTGTAATACGATTACCGGTTGCCAATTAGTTATTTTCTTGGTAGCGTCAAAGTCTTCACCATAATAAATGGCTGATTTGGTAATTTTTCCAGCAGTAGTTTTCCAAGAAGAGTCTGTGTTTATCACTTCACTACTACCATCATCATATGCGATATGCAGTTCAGCAATGGCCATTTGCTGGTCGCCATAAATGCAATCTTTACCACCATCAAAGCCAAAGTTGCCTTTGTACCAACCATCACCAAGGGAAATCAAAAGTTCTTGCTGCGATTTTTCCGCCAGCATTGCGGTAACATCATAAGTTTGAATTTGTACTAGCTTGTCATATGCAGTGACGCCGGGGGTAAGAAACTCATCACCAATTTTTTGCTTGTTCAAATAAGCTTCGTAAACCCCTAAACCGCTAATATAAAGACGTGCATTAACAACTTCCTTAGGTACAGTAAATTCTTTCTTTAAAAGAGTATTTTGAATGTTTTTATCTTGATTACCGATCCATTCGGCAGTGAAAGGCTCATTCATCTTACCAGTTTCAAAGAAGCTTTTTTCGCTTGTCTGGGTATCAGCGCTTTTTAACCAAACAGTAACGTCATATCTCGTGCGCGGTTTAAGCTCCAATTTAAAGTCAAAGTAATTGTTATCATATTGTTGCCACTGACTGTCAAAAATTGGTTCATTTGCATCAATTGTTATTCTTTTTTGAATATTGCTTGAAATCTGACTCGCTTCAGCGCTGAATTCAATTCTCAAATGGTTGTCTAAATCATAACCAAGAGGCTCAGCATAATGATTGACTAAAATATCTTTAATTTTTAACATTGATCTGCCTCCTTATAAGTGAGTCTCAAAGCGGCCACAGAAAGGATCAACAGGACTATGTCCACTAAATTTATCATTTCCCATCATTTTTTCCAGAAGAGCATCAATTGTGACATCATTGCCTGTATAAGCATTAATATAAGTTGAAACCATTGGAATATCGAATAGGTGATAGGGATTGCAAGTGGAAACAAAAACAGTAGGGATGTCCTTCATAAACCACGGAGCGTCTGCTGCCATTAGATGAATCCAATCAAGTCTTGTTGTCGTTTGATTACTTGCCGTTTCAACGTTAGCAACATAAAATGCCAGGTCAAATTGATCTTTTTCATATTGCACTCCACCTTCGAAAACCTCTTTAAAATTAAGATTTTTCCGATCAAAAACTGTAACTTTAAATCCTTTTTCTGTCAGTTTCTCTTTAAATTTTGCGGTTACTTTACCGCCTTCCTTAAAACCACCATCGTCTGTATCACCTAAAACGACTAAACGAACACGAGGATATTTTTCTGGTGTAATCGGTAGCAGTTTGTCACGATCTTTAACTAAAGTAACAGATTCTTGTGCTACTTTGGCGGCCAGTTTTTCGTGTTCAGCTAACTTTAAATTAATTTCTCGCGATGCGGGTTCGCAAAGGTTATTTTCTGTATTCATTACGCCTTGTGCAATTTTAGTTGCAATTATTCTGGTAACAGCTTCGTCCACTCTTGCCATAGAAATCTTGCCACTTTTGACTGCGTCAGTCACAAATTGATAGTCTTCATCGATATCCTTGTTGAATAAGATCATGTCGATACCCGCATTAATGGTTGCAGGTAAGGCTTCTGAACGTGGCAAAATTGCATTGTATCCGATCATTGGTGTGGCATCAGTTATTGTGAGACCATTAAAATGCAAAACAGTGCGCAAAAGGCCATCAATTAGTAATTTGGAAGTAGATGCAGGACGTAAATCCTTATCTTCAATACCAGGCTGTAAACGGCGTTCCCAAGCTGGTTGCATAATGTGGGCAATCATGACAGCAGGCAGACCATTTTGAATTAAATGATGATAGATTTGCCCGTAAGATTCCATCCATTTGTCAGCAGACAAGGAGTTAATTGAGCTCAAGAGGTGTTGGTCGCGTTCATCAACGCCGTCTCCAGGGAAGTGTTTAGCTACCGGAATAACATGATTAGCCTTAAGACCTTTGATTTGTGAATCAGACATTCTGATAACACGCTCTTCGCTACTACCAAATGTGCGCACATTCATGATCGGGTTGCGGAAGTTTTGGTCTAAATCAACAATTGGTGCAAAAGACATGTTGCCGCCAACTTGTTTTGCTTCATAGCCTGATACATCACCCAAATTATATGCATTCTGTTCGTCATCCGTAGCGGCAACCTGTAAGGGTCTGCCAAACCATGTGCCTTCAGTTAATAAACCATTGCCGCCAGCTTCCAAATTAGCAGCAATGAACAGGGGAGTTGCACTTGCTTTTTGAGATACTGCTATTTCATGTTGCAATTTTTGGGCTTTATCAGGCCGGTACATGATGCCACCTGGTTGATATTTTTTAACAAACTCTGTTAAGTCAGTGTTGTCTTCATCCTCACCAATTACAAAGAAAAGTTGTCCTATTTTAGCAGAAAGTGGCATATTTGCCACTTTGTTTTTGACAAAATCAATTTCTGCGCTTGATAAGTTATAAGGCTTTTTTGTTAGATCTGTCATTATTTTCCTCCCAAATTCTGAAATGTCTTGCTTTGTTCTTCATTTTAACTTAATGTAAAAAGGTAAACTATTGTTAAATTACATAATAAAACTGTTTATTTCACAGAATCTTTTTCATAAGCTTAAAGGTGTCAAAATGCACGAAAAAATAATTCAAATGTTACGTCAGAATAATAGCTTTCGAGATTGGAATACAATGTTGCAAGATTTTAAAAATGGTGATTTCAAATTAAAAGTTGCTGGTCATATTAATAGTGAACCTGTTTATGAATTCTTCAATACTTATTCTGATAACTTAGTGCTAAACAGTAGTTCAATTACAATATCAGTTCAACCCGTAGAATCATATATTCCATTTCATATACATGATTATGTAGAAATTAACGTTCCCTTGGTGGGTAACTGTGTCTTAGTAACTGAACATGAACGTATTAAAGTTAAGCAGGATAATATGATTTTTGTAGGCGTCAAAACACCTCACAAAGTGGAACCGATTAGCAAAAATGGTGTAGTTTTAAATATTGAATTGCGTACATCTGCTTTTTCTTTGAACGAACTGGATTTTTTGCAATCAAAAGGAAAAGGCATTTCAATTTCAAGTTTACTTTTTTCTTTATTGTCAGATGAAGATCATGGTGAAGGACGATACAGTTTATTCGAGATTGATCATGATCCTAAAATTACTGCTGTCATATACGATATCATTGATGAATATTATGGTGCACGAATACAATCAGATCAGATTATCAAATTGGAAATGCTGACTATGTTTTCCTTGCTAATACGAAAAACATATTATCGAGAAGCATCGGTCACTGATTCAAAAAAGAAAAACAATAATTTACTTTCTTTGCTACTGTATATTGAAAAAAATTATTCTAAGATCACATTGGAGCAGATGGCGCAGCATTTTGGCTTTAATCCTAATTATTTATCAGATTATTTAAAAAATGAAACCGGTTTGTCATTTATTAAGTTAGTCCAGCTGCAAAGAGTGAATGTAGCAGCAAAATATCTGACATACACTAAGGTTTCGATTGAAAAGATTGCCACGAGAGTGGGATATGAAAATGCATCCTATTTTTATAAAATTTTCAAACAATACTTTGGCATTTCTCCAGCAAAATACCGTTCTAATACCAGATAATGGTATTTTTTTATGTCTTCTTTTTTAATAAAATCTGTGAAATCAACATAATTTGTCTAGCTTTTGCATATTGTTTGCCTACTATAACAATCATATACTTTATTAAAATTAAAGCGCTTTAATTTTAATAAAGAAAGAAGAGTGATGTGAATGATAAATTGAAAAGCTCACATAGAAGAATATATTCATTCATATAAAAACTTTTGTGATGTGAAATAGAATTAGTATCGAATAATTAAATATTTGGGTGTTATTGAAAATTTTAATTTTAAATCTACGAACAATTAATTTTTCACAAACTACTAATTTTGTTAAATTTGACACTAATAAGTATATCTATTCAGTTAATAAAAGAGTTTATGATGATATTTGGAAAATAAATACTAGAAGATGTTTTTTAAACTGTGCTAATAAAAATTTCTGACGATAATTGCAATAACTAATCTCAGATTACATAGTAATAAGACAAAATTAAAAAATGAATGTGAGTATAACAATGTTGAAGAAAAATTTTTTATGGGGTGGCTCAACTGCAGCTAATCAAATTGAAGGTGCTTTTGATTTAGATGGTAAAGGATTGAGTACGGCTGATGTTTTGACTCAAGGTTCACTGCATAAGAAAAGAATAGTTACTGATACAGTTGAAAACGGGGAGAAATATCCTAGTCACTTAGGGATTGACTTTTATCATCATTACAAGGAAGACATCGAGTTATTTGCCGAAATGGGATTCAAGTCTTATAGGATGTCTATTGCTTGGTCACGGATTTTTCCCAATGGTGATGAAAATAAGGCTAATGAAGAAGGACTGAAGTTTTATCATGATGTCTTTAATGAGTTGCATAAATATAATATAGAACCCATAGTGACGTTATCTCACTATGAAATGCCATTAAATTTAGTTAAAAAATATCATTCTTGGAGAAATAGGAAACTTATAAAATTTTTTGTTAATTATGCAAAAACGGTTTTTCAAGAATATAAAAGTGACGTTCATTACTGGCTGACATTTAATGAAATAAATGCTATTTCTGGAAATCCTTGGAATCCTGCAGGAATAGTAATAAAAAATGATGAAAATCGTGATCAAGTGATCTATCAGGCTTTACATTACCAATTAGTAGCTAGTGCACGAGCTGTAATCGAATGTCATAAAATTAATCCTAAAAATTCAGTAGGAAATATGATACTTTTTCCAATTGTTTATCCCAAAACATGTGATCCATTGGATGTCAAAGCTTCATTTGACATGGAAGATTCTGTTTTGGAAGCGGGGGATATACAGGTATTCGGAAAATATCCCCAGAAAGTTATAAATAAATTCAATGATGAGAATTTAAAATTAGATATTACTGAAAATGATTTAGAAACTTTAAAAAAGGGCACTGTAGATTTTGTCAGCTTTAGTTATTATTCTTCCTTAGTAACTGAAGACTCTAAAAAAGCATCAGATAAATCTTCAGGAAATGTTGTTTTTGGAATTAAAAATCCATATTTAAAAGCCACAAAATGGGGCTGGGAAATTGACCCCTTGGGCTTAAGAATGTCCCTACGATTTCTTTACATGAGGTATCAAAAACCGTTAATCGTTGTTGAAAATGGTTTAGGTACGGAAGATAACTTTCAAAACGGTGAAATTAATGACGATTACCGTATAAATTATTTGAAGGCTCATATTCAAGCATTAAAAGATGCTGTTAATAAAGATGGTGTCGATGTCTTTGGCTATGAAGTGTGGAGTGCAATAGATTTAGTTAGTGCTGGAACAGGAGAAATGAGAAAAAGATACGGATTAATTTATGTTAATTTGGACGATGAAGGAGAAGGCGATTTAAAAAGAATACCTAAGAAGTCTTTTTATTGGTATAAAAAGATGATTGCTACTAATGGAGAAAATTTGGAGGAGTAAAATGAATAATGAAATATCTACTAAGTTGGGTAAACTAAGTGATAAAGTAAGTAAAAATAAAGTAATACAAGGACTATCAAACGGTGTAATGGGAACTTTTCCATTGATAGTAGTTGGCGCTTTTGCAAGTCTTTTTAATGGACTACGCATTCCTGCTTGGCAAAGTTTTATTCAAGGTACAGGTGTTGCCGCATCATTATCTATGATAACTAATGCAACAACTAATTTTTTAGGAGTGTTAGTTGCATTTACTTGTGCTTCCAGTTTTGCCGATGAGTATGACGTGAAGTATAAACATATTGGATTGTTATCTATAATGTTTTATTTGATTTTACTACCAACATATTTAATGAAAAAGGGAGCAGTTGCTTATCTTACTTACGATTATTTAGGGCCAGCAGGAATGATCACTGCTATAATTGGCTCCTGGATTGTAGTGAGATTATATAAATTTGTTGTTAATGATCACAATTGGACAATTAAAATGCCAAAAGGAACGCCGCCATATGTTTCAAATTCATTTAGCGCCTTAATTCCTGGCTTCGTAATTGCATTTGTAGCTTTTGTTCTAAGAATGATTTTTTTGGCTACCCCATTTAAATCTGCATTTGATTTAATTTATTACTTATTGCAAACTCCTTTAAACGCAATTATTGGAAATAATATTTGGTCTATCGTTTTAATTAATATAGTAGTGCAATTGCTTTGGGTTTTTGGTATTCACCCGGGATTTGTGGAATCAATTTTAGGTACTATCTTGTTTCAATTAGATGCGGTTAATCAAGCTGCCTATGCTGCAGGTAAATCAATTCCTAACATTATTGGCTTTACCTTTAATTATAGTCTTACAGTTGCAGTATTTTATCCTGCTTTAGCTATAGCTGTTTTAATTTTTGCCCGTTCAAAGCGTTTGCGAACAGCAAGTAAAATAGCTATTGTACCTGCACTTTTTGGCATTTCTGAGCCAATGAATTTCGGCTTTCCAATTATATTTAATCCCGTCTTAGCAGTTCCTTTTATTATTGTACCTGCTTTAAATGCTTTTATTGGATACTATGTAATCAAAACGGGTATAGTTGCACGTTATGCTGGAATACTAGTAACTAATGTTCCTTTGGGCTTTACGGGAATTATTAATGGCAGTTTTTCACTCGCAATTTTAGAAGTAGTATTATTTATTTTAGATATATTCATTTGTATGCCATTCATTAAAGCATATGACAAGACTATTTTAGAAGAAGAAGCAAAGGAAACAGATGGAAAAAATAAGAAGTAAAATCAAAGTTTAGAATTTTTAAAGGAAAAAATTAAGATATTTTTGTAAGTAAATAGTCAGAAACTATTTACTTTTTTATGCAAAAAAATAAAATACAGTTATTTATACATATTAGAGATACAACATATAATTAATTTATAGGTTAGAAAACCTAACTAAAGGTTTATCCTATTTGAAATTTAATAGTCGTTACTACTAGTAAAAAAAATCCAGAATTCATATACTTATTTTTAATTGAAACTGGTTAAGCCTTACCCAGTCTTTTTTCAAAGCTTAAAAGAATAGCTTTAGCTAATAATAACTATGTTTCAATATTATGATAGAATAATACTGACTTTATTCTAGTTGTATAGTTATTATTACAAAATTTAAACTAATAAATACAACTAAATTAATTTTTGCTTTATAAATATTAAATGACTTGATTTTCTAAGTATAAAAATGCAGTCTTTCTAAAAACTTCTCCGATATGCGCTGGGTGTGAGGTGGAGTATAGTTTGAAAACTTCTTTCAAAGCTGTTGACTGAACTGTAGCCAACTTGTTCGCTGATGCTATTGATACTGTCATCCGTATATTTCAGTAAATTGCAGCTTTTTTGTATGCGGTAGTAGTTGCGTAAATAGTTAAAAGAATGTCCTGTCTTTTTAGAAATCAACTTTCCCAAATACGCTTTATCATAATTATATTGCCGAGCCAAATCTTTTAACTTAACAGTATCACAGTTAACTTTAATAGTATTAATGATTTTGGCAAATCTATTGGTCAGATTATTATCGCAAGTTTTAAAATTATTTGACTCGCTTAAACCGCGTAGAGCATAGGATAATAAAATAGAAATATAGTCACAACAAATCGCGTTTGATTGTGGTAAGGAGGAATAAGATTCAATGAATATATTTTGGATTATTCCTAAAATTTTCTCTGTGATTTGAACGTTAAAAGCTAAATAGTTTTCGGTAGAACTATAGAGACATTTGTTAAAAAAATCCGCTAGTATGTTATCAGCTTCTATTAAATTAAAAAATGAATTATCAAAAGTACTTTTCTTCATCACAATGCAAATAACAATACTACTCTCAATGACTTCTACTTTATGAGAAGTACCGGGTGAAATTATTACTAAGTCACCTTTGTGCAAGGTAAAGACTGAATTATCAGTAAAGAAATTTGTTTTTCCGTTTAAAACAAGATCTATTTCAAAATAATCATGTTTATGGAAGTGAACTAATTCATTTTGAAATTGCAGTAAAATTCTAGCGTCTTTTTCTGCGAACATGAAATAAGATTCTGACACGTTTTTGTATAGCTGTTGGGGCTTATGGATAATTGGAGTTACGTCAACATGTAAATTTTGCAAACATTGATAGAGTGAAAAAATATCATGAGACTTGTTTAAAGAATTTGGAGTTTTAGGCAATTCATACGAATAATTACTTTTTTGATATAAATGCAAAATTGCATCCAGTAAAGAAATTTTTTGATGTCTTTTAAAAAAACAAAATGACAAGTATTTTTGAATAGCATTGTAAGACATATAAATTCTACGGTTCATTTTTTCTCCTAACACTAATTTTGTTAAATTTAGGACTAAAAAGTATATCTGATTAGTCTATGAAAGCGCTTATAATAACATTGGAAAGTAAAAAAAGGAGGCTAATATGAACGAATCCATTTCTTTAAATTATAACTGGAAATTTCATTTGGGTGAAATCCAAAAACCAAAAATATTAGCAAAAAAATCGTATGCTTTTGGTGGGTTAACGGCTCCACTTGAAAATGAAACTGGCAATATTCTTCCAGTTGGTCCGGGAGGTAATCACTTCTTAAACTTAATATCTAATGGTGATCCCGATAAAGGTTTACAGAATTTGGCTGGTACAGATTTTATTAAGTCTTTGGATAAAACGTGGCAGGAAATTAATATACCTGATGATTGGAAAAGACGTGAACCATATCAAAATGATCCGAATACGTTGATGACCGGTTCTAAACTTGATGGAATAGCCTATTACCGCAAGACTTTTAAACTTGCAACAGATTCATCAGAAGATAGGGAGTATCTGTTACATTTTGATGGCATTATGGGGTCAAGTGATATTTGGTTTAATGGTTGTTATTTGGGACACAATGACAGTGGCTATGTAGAGATAGACTATGATGTTTCACAAATAATTAGATTCGCTAGCGATGGGAATAATGTTATTCTCGTGCGTACCGATACAACAACCGGTTCTGAAGGGTGGTGGTATGAAGGAGCCGGAATCTATAAGAATGTTTGGATTGAAGTCAGAGATTTAGTCCATTTAGAAAGTGATGAGTTTTACTTTAGGACAACGAAAATAAATGATCAAAATGCCAAAATGTTGGTCAGCTTTGCTGTCAAAAATGATTTAAATCAGCCTATTTCTGTCACGCCAAAACTCACAATAGATCAAACGACTCAAATTGATTTTGCGACTGTGACAATACAATCTCAGTCAGTCAGACGGTTTAGCAAAGCATTTGAGATAAAAGAACCAAAATTATGGTCGCCTGAGCATCCTAATTTATACCAAGCAAGATTGGAAATTGAAAATGACTCTTTAAAACAAACTTTTGGTATTAAAACAGTCAACTATGATGTCAATGGTTTTCATTTGAATGGCAAACTTTATCTGTTGAAAGGTGTATGTGAGCATCAGGATTTTGGTGGGGTTGGCATAGCTTTAAATCAAGATATTATTGATTTTAAAATCAAAAGGCTAAAGGAAATGGGTGTTAATGCGCTTAGGAGTTCACACCACTTTGCTGCAAAAGAGTTATTAAACGCATGTGATCGCTTGGGAATAATTTTAATTGATGAAAACCGTCTTTTAGAGGCTACACCTTGGCGATTAAGAAATTTGACTAGAATGGTAAAGCAAAGTCGATCCCATGTATGTATCTCATTTTGGTCAATTGCCAATGAAGAGATTATCGGCAATACAGAATATGGTCGTCGTTCAGTAAAAAAGATCACAGAGATTATTCGTTATTTATCTCCTGATACATTATTAATTTCTGCAGAATTGTTAAATCCAGAGGGAAAAGTAAATGACGATTATATCAAGTACTTTGACATATTAGGAGTCAATTATCCTGAAGCAGGTGTAATGGGTGAAGGAGCTGAACTTATTCATCAAAGTCATCCGAACTTACCAATGATGTGTACTGAAAACGCATCGTACTTTTCAACACGTGGTATTTACAAAGATGATGCTGAAAACTGTCACACTAATAATTTTGGCTCTTTATATTCAATGGTTTTACCAGGGAAAAGAAAGCCGGGAGATCCGGGAGTAGGTGGGACTGCGCGTCCTGAAACTGTGATGTCTTACCTGCATCAACATGAATATATGGGTGGTGTATTTTTGTGGACCGCCTTTGATTATTATGGTGAACCGTCACCTTTTGGTTGGCCGGGTATTAGTTCTCAATTTGGAATTATGGATTTAGGGGGCTTACCTAAAGACTATTTCTACTATTATCAGGCTCAATGGCAAGATCAGCCGGTACTTCATCTCATGCCTTCTTGGAATAAAACTGATTTAACAATTGAAAATGGTCAAACCGAAGTCAGAGTTTTTTCAAACCTGGATGAGGTTGAACTGTTTATCAACCATAAAAGTTTAGGCAAAAAAGCCGTTAAAAACTATGAATGTAATTGGCAGATTAAATATGAACCTGGAGAACTTTTAGCTAAAGGATACGTGAAAGATAAGCTTGCGCTTGAAGATAAAAAGGAAACCAGTGACAAAATTAGTAAAGTAAATACTGCTATTTTGTACCGGGGGAAAAACTGTACTTTATTTGAGTTAAAGGCAATTGATGAACAAAATCACTTTGTTCCCGATGATAATAGTTCGTTGCAAATTAATGCAAATAATGGTCAGATCATCGGATTGACTAATGGCAACCCTTCTGATAACAGCGAATATTCTTTAAGTAAAATTAAACTTTTTTCTGGTAAAGCAGTTGTGATTGTAAAACACGAAGAAAGTGTTTTGCCTAAACTTAATGTGGATTTTGACTAAGAAAACGAAGGTGACTTTCATGACTAAAAAACAAATTTCTAAGGCCATAGGTATTTTGAGTATGAATTTGCTCTACTTTTATCTGCATTGTGTTCTCGTCTAATGTTGTTTTGCACATCATTGGCAACGCCTTTTCAGGTATGGGAATATTGTGCTTGTTAACGCCACTGCCCCTATGAGATGTCAATTTTAACTGATCAAAAGCAATTTCCATTAGCAGTTTCAATCACTACTTTACTTGGTTCCGTAGCTGGCATGATTGTACCAATGTTACTAGCAGCTGTAAAGATTGCACCAGGCCACGATTCATTTATGGCTGGCATAGCTGTATCAGTTGTGACTGCAGAAGTATTGTTTATTACCAGATTCGGTAGTCGAGTAGAAAAACAACAAAGTAATGAAAAAGGAGAAGATTAAATGAAAATCAAAAAAATATTTTTAGGTAAAGAAAATCAATCTGCATCGCTGACAACCTATCTTTTGGACGACTCAATAGAAACTTTAAATGGCAAGAATAGACCAGCAGTCATAATATGTCCTGGTGGAGGCTTCTTCACTTGCTCGGACCGCGAAGCTGAACCAGTTGCCATGTATTTTGCCTCGCTTGGCTATCACGCTTTTGTTTTAAGATATACTACATACTTCTCAGATACATTAGAAATGTCAGATTTGTTAAAGACTTTGCCCAAGAAGGAAAATACGATTTATCCTAAGCAGATAAGAGAACTCGGTGAGGCCATGTTGTTGATCAGAAAAAATGCTTCAAAATGGCACGTTGATACCGAAAGAATTGGTGTATGCGGTTTTTCAGCTGGTGGACATGTTGCCGCTCTTTATTCCACAGAATTTAATGAGCCAGTTCTTACAGATTATTTAGGCGTAGACAAAAAAGATTTACGGCCAGCCTTTGCTGTGCTTGGTTATGCCATCACTGATTATCATCTTTTAGATGCTGATCTTAAAAAGAGAAAAAATAATCCTATGGATTACCGCTTTATGACAGCTTCAAACATTGTTACCTGTGGGACAGAAATTCCAGATAAAGAGCTTGAAACAAAACTTAGCCCAGTTGATCATGTTGATAGTGAAACACCACCATTTTTCATATGGACAACTGCAACTGACCCACTAGTTAACCCACTTCACTCATTGGAACTGGCTTCTATTTTAGCCAAAAATAATATCTCGTATGAAATTCATGTTTTTGATCGAGGTACTCATGGTCTAAGTTTGGCTTCACAAGCTGCTGCTGGTTCTAAATCTCAAATTTCTCCTGTTGTTAATCAATGGACCAATTTATGTGCCAAGTGGTTAGAAAATAATTTTGCTCTTAAACTGCCTGCAGTCAGTGATTTTGAAAAAATGGAAGGAAAGAATTAGAATGCTAGATTTTAAGATTAATTCAAATTCAAAGACGCCATTTCCACACTATTGGGAAATGTGTGTTGGCAGCAGTCACGCTTATACCGCATTAAGAGCAGATTATCAAGAGCAATTAACAAAAGTACATCAGGATATGGGTATTAAATTTGTCCGTTTTCATGGTTTGTTCGACGATGAAATGAGTGTCTGCATTGAGAACTTGGATTTTACGGGCAAATCACAAGGCATCACCTATAATTTTGTTAATATCGATAAAATTTATGATTTCTTACTAAAAATTGGCATGAAGCCATTTGTAGAATTAAGCTTTATGCCCAGCTGTTTAGCTTCAAAACAGAATCAAATCTTTCCTTATGGTGGCAATAATTCTATGCCTAAATCCGATAAGGCCTGGGAAGAACTAATTACTAAATTCATAGAGCATATTCTTGAGCGCTATGGTAAGGATGAGGTTGAATCATGGTACTTTGAAGTTTGGAATGAACCAAATTTATCGCGCTTTTTCTCAGGTACCAAAGAAGATTACTTCCACTTATATGAAATAACAGTAAGAACTGCTAAGAAGATTGATGAAAAGCTTCGCTTTGGTGGTCCTGCCACATCTTACAATTCCTGGATACCAGATATGATAGACTTTTGTCAGAAAAATAATTTACCGCTGGACTTTATTTCAACACATCATTATCCAACAGATGATCCGTTGTGGGAAAGTGGCATGGATATTGACGAATTCTTTAAAAAGACTAATGGAGTTCCACAAGATTATCCTCGAGGAATACTTAAAGTTATGACTTCGAAGACAAGAGAAGAAGCTCAAAACTACCCACTATTTTATACGGAGTGGAGCGTTTCAGCGATGGTTGGAGACTCCGCTCATGATACTCCTTATGGAGCAGCAATGGTAGCCAAAACTCTGGCTGATAATGATGGCCTGGTTGAAGGTTATGATTATTGGGCATTTTCAGACATTTTTGAAGAAGAATCCCAAAAACCAGGAGTCTTTCACGGTGGCTTTGGTTTGCAAACAGTGGATGGCATTGAAAAACCAGTTTATAGATTATTTGAAATATTCCATAATCTCGGTGATCAAAGAATAAAAGTTGAAGATAATAATAATGCTACTGCAGAAATTTTAGCTGTTCAAAAAGGTAAAGATTTGCAAATCGTCGCCTACAATCATAATGTGCCAAAAGAGCCAATAAAAACAGAACAATTGGAAATAAATCTGGACAAAACAATTAGTGGTACTTGTGAAATTAACAGAATTGATGAAAACCATGCTAATCCAAAGAAATTGTGGCAGGAGATGGGAGAACCAACCTATGTTAACAATGAGCAAGTTAAAGAATTGCGTGCTGCTTCACAATTAAAAGCGGAAAGCCTAAAAATGCAAGATGGCAAGATTAACTTGGAACTAATGCCACAATCATGTGCATTGATTACAGTTTCTAATTATTTTGAATAGCAAATAAAAGGACTTTAGAATTGCAATTTTAAAGTCCTTTTGATAGTTAAAAAACCAATTAAATTACATAACTCACAAAAATGATCAAATAGGTTTTATCAAAGAAATTTTTTAAAAAAAGTTCGTTAATGCTTACGAATGTAAACATTTTGAATTAATAACAATTATGGCAGATCATAATGAAACTTGAGCTTTAATGTGATTAAATAACTTGAAATAACCCCCTTTTTTACTTTAAAAACGGTATAATTCTAAGTGAATTGAAGGGAGTTTTTTACAAATGATGTGTGATAACTTATTTTTTAAAGTTTTGTGGGTAGTGGTATACGCTATTACTGCTTACTTTACCTTTACAGGCAATATGATGATGGGAATGTACTGGATGGCTGGTGGCATGCTTGCTCAAGCAGTGGTAGATCTGGTTTATCATTTTTGGCCTAAGCGTAAAAAGTGTTAAAAAACAGCTTCTATATGAAGCTGCTTTTTTAATGGTCGTTTTCTTTTAAAAAGCTTTGAATGATTCTTTCTCTCATTGTTAAGAAGACTTGATTATGGCCAGTAGGGTGTATGCGATTGGTCAAAAGAATTAAGCCAGATTTTTTAACTCTATCGAGAAGCATCAGAACTCCAGTAAATCCCGTATGAAGAATTAAGGGATAGTGCAACTCTGGATCAAAGCGTAGATCCCAACCCCATGAACGAGGCTTTAAGCCTTGGGGATTTTTATTTTCGAATAGCTTTGCGACTAAGTTTTGACTATAAGGCAATATACTTTTATCCAAGCCCAAGTACCCCTTACTTAATTTAACCAAATCGTTCATAGAAGAGAACAGACCGGCTGAGCCACAATCACTTCCTAATTGGCGTGCTTTGGGATCATGAGGAATTCCTTGTAAAACTCTTCCTTGATAAACTGCAGTGGGAACACATAAGTCTTTTTCGGGAGTAAAAGTCGTATTTTTGAGTCCAGCGGGCTCAATTATTATGTTCTGACCAACTTCTTGAACTGGTTTACCAAATATTTTTTTGATAACTAAACCTAAAAGAATAAAATTGGTATCTGCGTAACGCATTTTATGTTCAAATTCTTCTGTTACAGGCAAGTGGATGATAGCATCGATTAATTCCTCGCGAGATAATTGATCCCTATTTTTTATCCAGCCCCTTATTCCACTAGTGTGAGTTAGCAAATGAAAAAGACGTACGCGTTCATCTTTAAATTCAGGAATAAAGTCATGCAGTGGTTCAGTAAAATTGAGCTGTCCATTTTGATATAATTTAAGCAAAATATTTTCAGTGATAATCACTTTGGTCAGACTGGCTAAATCATAAATGGCAAACGGACTCAGTTGCGTCACCTTGGGGTAAGTACTCGCAAAGCCAACGGTTGAAGTAAAAACCTGTTCATCTTTAATAAAAGCATAATTCACACCCGGTACAATGCGCTCCGTGACCATTGATTCGATTAAGTTCTGGGTGTTTGAGTAGTCAATCATAAAAACTATCCTTTAGTAAAAGTATCTTACTCTATTATATACAATTCTCAAATTAATTTTGAGAATTTGTGGCTACTGGTAGTCAACTGAAAATGATGATGCGTTTGCCAAAAAAATAGTTCGATAATTTTTACCGCTAAAGCGTGAAAACTACTTGACATTGCGTGTATCTTCAAGCATAATAATTACTGTTGATTTTGCCCGCTGGTCAAATGGTTAAGACGCCACCCTCTCAAGGTGGAGTTACGAGTTCAATTCTCGTGCGGGTGATTTAACACTGGGATATAGCCAAATGGTAAGGCACAGGTTTCTGGTTCCTGCATGTTTCGGTTCGAGCCCGGATATCCCAATAAAAATAGCTCAACAACTGGGTTTATGAGAGTTGAAAAACTAATTTGCCCATCAGAGTTAATGAAAAACTAGTTTTTATTAATTAAGATTAAATACACAATTTTTAAATTTTTGGGGGGTTGTGTATTTTTTGTTTCTAAAATATTATCAATTAGCTTTGAATGGAGACAATAGAAAGTTTTCTACTTATAAGATAAGTTTATTTTTCTTTACTTGAAATTTTTATTTTACACATACACCCGTCTAATGACCCTCTCCTTAAACGCAATTGAATAGCCTGTATAGGTCGGTCAAGAATAGCTGTACCATGACGATTAATGAGAGCCAAGAGATAATTAATAGTAGACGGATTAACCTGATAGCGGCGACTCAATTCAGTGGTTCCAACCTGATAGTTTTGCCAAAGATTGAAGATTTCAATTTTGTCTTGCTTAGATAAGTTAGCCATAATAATACCCCCAAATTTGTCCTAAATTTGAGGGTCATATCAACGAAGCATTTTGCGGGCTTTTAATTGCCATATTCAAAACAATAATTATTTGACTATTTTTTACATCCCTGCCTTAATCATCTTTTTCTCAGCCATAGTTTTACGTAAAGAGAGCATAGCAGTATAGGTAGATAAAATATAAACTTTTTTAGTTGGCAAATTAGCAATATTGGCGATTACTTCTTCATTATCGGTGCAGGTAACCATTTTACCGGGATCAAAGCCGGCAACTTCCAGTCGAAAGCCCATGTCGTGCCAGCGCTCGCCGCCAACCAAAATTTTTTTAATTTGATCGTGATTTAAGTCTTCAAATTGACCATCCCAAATCCAGGAAGTGTCGATGCCGTCAGCGTGGTTAGCGTTAAGCAATGTAACTAAGGAATAATCATCTTTTTCCGTGTTAAGCATGTGCAGCACTTCATCTAGACCAACCGGATTTTTAACTAAAATCAAATCAATTTCTTTTCCTTCATATTTAATTAATTCTTGTCTGCCAAAAATGCGCTTGTTTTTAGCAAAAGCCTGAGCAATTTCTTCTTCACTGAGGTCAAAATAGCGCGCCACTGAATAGGCAGCTAGAGCATTATAAATATTGTAAGTGCCGCCAATGTTGATAGTATAGTTTTTACTGCCCATTTGAAACTCAAGGTTATTCGGCGTCTGCTCAGTAATCTTGTTAACAAAATAAGTTAATTCAGGTCTGCGATAGTTGCAGTTGGGGCAGAAAAAATCTCCCAGATTGGCGTAAATCCTTTCATGATAATGTAAGATATGATCACAATCAGGACATAAGATGCCGTCAGTATTAACTGGAGCCTTGGTATCATTTTGCGGATTATCATTTGGCAGTTTAAAGCCATAAAAAATTTTAGGATTAGGCAAGTCGACTGAAGAAAAGATACTGGCGTCACCATTGGCTATAATAGTAGCTTCAGGAGCTAATTTAATACCATCCACAATTTTTTCGTAAGTAGTGTAGATTTCCCCGTAGCGATCCATTTGGTCGCGAAAGATGTTGGTAAGAACAAACACACTAGGATGAAGCAATTCCGTCACCATTTTGACATTAGCTTCGTCAACTTCTAACACCGCAATTGGTCTGGCCGCTTTTTTCTTTTTATGGGCTAAAAAAGCCGTCACAATTCCTTGTTGCATATTGGAACCTGATGGATTGGTTAAGACGTCACCGTATTTTTCTCTTAATGCCGCCACAATCAATGCGGTAGTCATGGTTTTACCGTTTGTTCCTGTAACAATGACCGTTTCATAGCCGTCAGCCAGTGTCTTTAAAATCTCCGGATCAAGATTCATTGCCAGTTTGCCGGGAAAACTAGTGCCACCTTTTAAAACGTTATGTAAAAACCAGTAGCTTGATTTACCCGCGCTTTTTGCTATTACAGATTTAAAACTCATATTTTTCCCTCGCTTTAAAATCATTATCAACTATAGCATAGCCATAAACCGAAAACGAGTTTTTATAACCATTTAACTACACATATTTTATTTTTACATTATACTAGATAAGTTAGATGAATTTAAATGAAACAAAGGAGCAAAAATGGCACAATTATTTTTTGAGTACGGTACGATGAGCAGCGGCAAAACTTTAGAAATACTGAAGGATGCTCATAACTATGAGGCTCAGGGGCGCAAGATTGCTTTGTTAACCAGTAAAATTGATAATCGTAGTGGTGTAGGCACTGTGGCTTCAAGAATTGGGCTCCACCGAAAGGCAGTTCCGATCGACCATGATTTTGATATTTTTGCTTATATAAAAAAGTTGAACGAACAGGAAAAGGCACAAGGTGATGGCGCAATCGCCTGTGTTTTTGTCGATGAAGCCCAGTTTTTGGAACGTCATCATGTGGTAGAATGTGCCAAAATTGTTGATGATTTATGCATTCCTGTCATGACTTTCGGCTTAAAAAACGACTTTCAAAATAATTTATTTGAAGGAACCAAGAATTTGTTGATTTTTGCTGATAAAATAAAAGAGATCAAAACAATTTGCCACTACTGCGGTAGAAAGGCTACAATGAATCAACGGATACACAATGGTAAACCAGTTTACGAGGGTGAACAGGTTCAAATAGGTGGGGATGAAAGTTATTACCCGGTTTGTCGGTTTCATTATTTTCATCCGCATCAAACAAGATAGGAAGGGATTAGAACAACATGGATAAAATTATGGCACAGCTTGAAAGTCTTGTTGCTCATTATGACGAATTACAGGAAATGATGGCTGACCCGGAAGTTATCAATGATACCAAAAGGTACATGGAAGTTTCTAAGGAAGAAGCAGATTTACGCGATGTAGTTGAAAAATATCGCAAATATAAGGCTGATAAAAAAGAAATTTCAGACAATAAGGATATTATTGCAAACGAGAGTGATTCAGATTTGGTTGAGATGGCCAAAGATGAAAATAACGAGTTAGAGCAGGATATTGCTAAACTTGAAGATGAAATCAAAATATTAATGTTGCCCAAAGACCCTAATGATGATAAAGACATTATTATGGAAATTAGAGGAGCAGCTGGTGGTGATGAAGCTTCCTTGTTTGCCGGAGACTTGCTCAGAATGTATGAAAAATACGCTGAAAGACAAAACTGGCAGGTTTCTATCGTCGACAGTGAGCCAACTGAAGTAGGTGGTTATAAACGAGTTGCCATTATGATCACTGGCAACAAGGTTTATTCAAAACTTAAATATGAAAACGGAGCGCACCGCGTGCAACGCGTTCCTGTAACTGAATCTCAAGGCCGTGTTCATACCTCAACTGCTACAGTGGCAGTCATGCCTGAATATGAGCAAGTTGACCTTGATTTGGATCCCAAAGACATTAGAGTTGATGTTTATCGCTCAAGTGGTGCGGGCGGTCAGCATATTAACAAAACTTCCAGTGCTGTGCGCATGACTCACTTACCTACTGGTATTGTAGTGGCAATGCAAGATCAGCGTAGTCAACAGCAAAACCGGGAAAAAGCCATGCAAATTTTGAAATCACGTGTTTACGATTACTATGAAAGTCAAAACCGTGATAAGTATGATGCTAAGAGAAAAAATGCTGTTGGTACAGGTGACAGGTCTGAGCGCATCAGAACTTATAATTACCCGCAAAACCGGGTAACTGACCATCGTATCGGTTTGACTCTTAATAAGCTTGACCGGGTAATGAATGGAGAACTTGATGAAATTATTGATGCTTTGATTTTATATAATCAAACAAAGCAACTAGAGGAGCTGGCCGAACAGAATGTCTAAAATTGACACTTTAAAAAGTTTGAGAATTTGGGCTGCTGAAACTGCACCAGAACAAAGACCAGAAGATATCGCTTTTTTGCTAGCTGAAAGACTGCAGCTGAGTCCTAGTGAGTTTCAATTAAAACAGGACATGGAATTATCACCAGACCAAATTAAGCAAGCACAAAAGGATGTGCGCAAGCTGGCTAAAGGGATATCGCCTCAGTATATTTTGGGTTACTCCTGGTTTTTTGGTTATAAAATTTTAGTGCAGCGCGGAGTTTTAATTCCCCGTTTTGAAACTGAAGAGTTAGTGGAATGGGCTTTAGCAAATCTGACCAGTGGTGATAAAGTGCTTGATTTAGGAACAGGCTCCGGCTGCATTACAGTAGCTCTAGCTAAAGAAGCTGCTAAAAAGCAGATTACCGATCTTGATTTATATGCTTCTGACGTCACTGATGCTGCACTAAGAACTAGCGAAGAAAATTTTTTGATTCATAAAGTTGATGTTACCGTTCGAAAAGCAAACATTTTAATTGGTCTTGAAAAGTTCGATAAAATCATTTCTAATCCTCCCTATATAAAGGAAACTGAAAAAGATGTGATGGACCAAAACGTATTGCAAAATGAACCCCAGGAGGCACTTTTTGGTGGAAAAAATGGTATAGAATTTTACCAGAAGTTTGTCAAACAAGTGCGTGATCACTTAAACAGCAGAGGAGAGTTTTTCTTGGAATTTGGCTTCAGTGAGAAAGAGCAGCTGGTTGATTTATTTGGACGGGAGCTGCCGGATTTTACCATTGAATTCAAAAATGATTTAGCTGGAAAGCCACGCATGGTTAAAGGAAAGTGGAATAAATAATGGAAACTAAAATTTTTTCACAAGATCAAATAGATGATGCAGTAAAATTACTCGCTCAAGGTGAATTGGTTGCTTTTCCGACAGAAACAGTCTATGGCTTGGGTGCCATTGCCACAAATGAAAAAGCTGTAAAAAATGTTTATAAGGCTAAGGGACGTCCTAGTGACAATCCGTTAATTGTGACCGTTTCTGATGCTCAAATGATGTCTCATTATGCTAAAGAAGTGCCAGAGCGTGCTCAAAAGTTAATTAAAAAATTTTGGCCAGGTCCTTTAACCCTTTTGCTTTATGTTAAACCTCACAGTCTGCCTAAAGCTGTAACTGGTGGTCTTGATACTGTGGCTTTTCGCTGTCCTAATGATGACTTAACTCATCAGTTGATCAGTAAATTGGGTTACCCAATTGTTGGACCTTCCGCCAACACTTCGACTAAGCCCAGTCCAACGACAGCTGCGCATGTCTATCATGATTTAAAGGGAAAAATTGCGGGAATTATTGATGGTGGACCTACAGAAGTTGGATTGGAATCAACGATTATTGACTTGTCTGTAGCTACGCCCATTGTTTTACGTCCTGGTGCAGTTACTCCCGCAGAGTTAAGTCAGGTTTTGGGTGAAAAAGTTTTAATTAACAGTGGTAAAGTTGCTGATAAAGATGTTCCGAAAGCTCCGGGAATGAAATACCGTCATTATGCTCCGAGTGCACCCGTAGTCGTGGTTGATGATCCAGAAGACTTTGCAAACATTGATTTAACAAGTGCAACAGGAGTAATGGCATTAACAGATGTGCTTGAAAAAATTAAGCTGCCGGCCGCAAATAAATTTAATTTAGGTAAAAACTTGTTAGAGGCCGACCATAATTTATTTGGTGGTTTACGTTACTTCGATGATAAACCAGAGATCAAACAAATTTTTGTGCAGGGATTTAGTGGCAGCGAGAATACTCTGGCATATATGAACAGGCTTAATAAAGCTGCCGCTGGTCATCATTATGTCAAAGAGTAAAAATTTTAGTAGCAAGGGACTTTAAACCCTCTGCTTTTTTTATTAAAATACACGTAAATGTAATTATGTTTATAGGAGGAAAAAGATGGGCAAATTTACGGTTTTGAATCATCCGTTAATTCAACACAAGTTAACAATTATCAGGCGTAAGGAGACAAGTTCTAACGAGTTTCGGAGAATAGTTGGTGAAATCGGGGGACTGATGACTTACGAGATTACCAGAGATTTGCCGCTGAAAGATGTTGAAATTGAAACACCAATTGGCAAGACAACCCAAAAAGAGATTGCCGGCAAGAAATTGACTATTGTGCCAATTTTACGTGCTGGTATCGGTATGCTTAATGGTGTTATGGAAATGATTCCGTCAGCCAAGGTAGGAGTAATTGGTATGTATCGGGATGAAGAAACTCTTATGCCTCACGAATATTTCTGCAAAATGCCTAAAGACGTTGCAGAGCGTGAATGTCTTGTGGTTGACCCAATGCTTGCCACTGGCGGTTCTGCTAATATGGCAATTGGTGCGCTTAAAAAGCGGGGCGTTAAAGTGATTAAGCTGGCTGTTCTTGTAGCCGCTCCTGAGGGTGTCAAAGCTATTCAAGAAGAGAATCCGGATGTCGATATTTATACTGCCGCCGAAGATGAAAAATTGTTGCCAAACGGCTATATTACACCTGGTTTAGGAGATGCAGGCGATAGATTATTTGGTACCAAATAATCTTTTTTATGTAAATTAATTGCAAAATACGCTTACATTTTTCACAAAATTATTGAATGGTGTTAATATTGTATGAGTGTTCGATAATTTGGGCACGAGAAGGGAGGTCACGAAGAATTGGAGCAATCATTTGTTTTTAAATTTCTGGGTTTGACATTTGATCTTTCTGGGATCATTGGCTCAACTTTAATGGCAGCTGTCGTATTATTTGTCTGCATCTGGTTATCAAGAAAAGTTGAGATGAAACCAAATAAAAAGCAAAATATCATGGAATATTTGATTGACTTTACTGATGGAATTGTTAAAGACAATGTCAGTGATGTTGATGCACGAAAGCACCTTTCGCTTTATGCTTTTGTCCTTTTTATTTACATTTGGTTTATGAACCAGTTGGGCCTCTTCTTAGAGGTTAAGGCGGGAGACAACATTTTTGTAAAATCTCCCACAGCAGATCCGGTAACGACAATGTCGTTTGCAATGATGACCTTGCTTCTTTCATTCACATTCGGTATGCAGAAATTCGGTACTGGTGGCTACTGGCGTAATTATGCCGAACCTGTTAGTTTTCTTTTCCCGATCAATATGATTGAAGAAATTACTAACTTTTTGACATTATCTTTGCGTTTATATGGTAATATCTACGCTGGCGAAGTGTTATTAACTTTAATAGGTAATAGCTTTGCTCCTAGCTTTGGTGTTATCACTTTGGTGTTAGCAGCACCGCTTGCTATGATCTGGCAAGGATTCTCTGTCTTCATTGGCTCTATCCAGGCATATGTTTTCGTAACTTTATCCATGGTTTATGTTGGGAAAAAAGTTACAAAAGAATAATTTATTGGAGGTTTAAATATGTCACAAGCTTTTAAATATATCTCAGCAGCGATTGTAGCTGGTATTGCTGCATTGGCAGCTTCTTGGGGTAATGGTAAAGTTATCACTAAGACAGTTGAGAGCATGGCTCGTCAACCTGAAAGTGCTGGTAACTTAAGATCAACAATGTTTATCGGTGTTGGTCTGATTGAAGCCGTTCCTATTTTGGCGATTGTTGTTGCTTTCCTGATTCTCTTCGTTTAATTTTTTTATTTAAAACAATTTAGATAAAAGAGAGAAGGGCAGTAAATGACATTTCAAATTTTATTTGCAGCCTCGGCAGGTCATATTTATCTGGGTAATACTATCTGGTATTTAATTGTTTTCGCAATTTTACTTATTTTGGTTAAACATTATGCATGGGGACCTGTTTCCGACATGATGGAAAAAAGACGCCAAAAGGTAATCAATGATCTTGATTCAGCTGCAGACAATCGCAAAAAGGCCGAAGTTTTGGCTAATGAGCGTGAAGCTGCCTTGAAGAACTCAAGACAAGAAGCAACGCAAATTCTTACTGATGCAAAAGCGAATGCTGAAAAAACCAGCACCCAGATTGTTGCAGAAGCTAATGATAATGCGGCTTCGATTCATGAGAAGGCAAAGGCCGATGCTGCTCAGGCTAAAGCGGATGCCTTAGATGAAGCTCGTGCACAAGTTGCAGATATTTCTGTCACGATTGCAGAAAAAGTAATTGAGAAGAACTTATCTGCTGATGACCAAAAAGATTTGGTTGATCAATTTATTAAGGGGCTGAATAAATAATGGCCTTAAGTAAAGCGGAGATTGCTGCACGTTTTGGTACTGCACTATTTGATTATGCCGAAGATATGTCTGCTTTGGATACTGTTCATGCAGATATGCAGGAACTAGCTGAGGCTATTTCCAATTATCCGCAAATTTTGAGAATTTTTAGCGACCCAATTTTTAATAGTGCCGAAAAAGCGAAATCGCTTTCTGTGATTGAGCAAGGTCTGTCAGAAGAAGTTCAGAATTTTTTGAACCTGTTACTGGATTATGACCATTTTATGGAATTGCCGGACATTATAAACTGTTTCAATGATTTGTATAATAAAAATCAAAAAATTGAAACGGGAGTTGCTGTTTCAGCAGTAGCGCTTGATCAAAGACAATTGCAGGAATTAGGTACTAGTTACGCTCGAAAATTTAATTTGCGAAAAGTCATTCTCACTAATGAGGTTGATCAAAGTATTATTGGTGGCGTGATTCTAAAAGTTGGTGATTGCGTAATCGATGGGTCAGTCAAGAACAAACTGAATAAGATTCGTGCGCAGTTAATTAATAAAAATTAAAAGAGGTGAAACCATTGAGCATAAAAGCAGAAGAGATTAGCTCTTTAATCAAGCAGCAGCTTGAACACTATGATGATAAACTCGACATTAATGAAGTTGGAGTTGTAACATACATAGGTGATGGTATCGCCCGGGCTCACGGATTGAACAATGTTTTGGCCAACGAACTATTGGAATTTGACAATGGTTCTTATGGTATTGCACAAAACCTTGAATCAAATGATGTTGGTATCATTATTCTAGGCAATTTTGATGATATTCGTGAAGGTGACCAAGTCAAAAGAACCGGTGAGATTATGCGTGTGCCGGTTGGTGATGCACTAATTGGTCGCGTGGTAAACCCATTGGGGCAGCCAGTTGATGGACTTGGCGAAATAAAAACGTCAAAGACTCGTCCAATCGAGGCTTCGGCACCGGGTGTTATGGAACGCCAGTCAGTTAATCAACCGCTGCAAACTGGTATCAAAGCTATTGATGCCTTAGTGCCAATCGGTCGCGGTCAGCGTGAGTTAATTATTGGTGACCGTAAGACTGGAAAAACTAGTTTGGCAATTGATACTATTTTGAGCCAAAAGGGACAAGACGTAATTTGCATTTATGTCTTTATTGGTCAGAAGGAATCAACTGTCAGAGCACAAGTAGAAACTTTAAAGCGTTTTGGCGCAATGGACTATACAATTGTTGTCGAAGCTGGTCCAAGTGAACCCGCACCAATGCTGTATATAGCGCCATATGCCGGAACGGCAATGGGTGAAGAATTCATGTATAACGGCAAAGATGTTTTGGTAGTCTTTGATGATCTATCAAAGCAAGCTGTTGCTTATCGTGAACTTTCTTTACTTCTCCGTCGTCCGCCTGGTCGTGAAGCATATCCTGGTGATGTCTTCTATTTGCATTCACGTTTACTTGAACGTAGTGCGAAGTTGAGTGATAAACTTGGTGGCGGTTCAATGACGGCCATTCCATTTATTCAAACTGAAGCGGGAGATATTTCAGCTTATATTCCAACTAACGTGATTTCAATTACTGATGGACAAATTTTCTTGCAAAGCGACTTGTTCTTTGCAGGAACCCGTCCTGCCATTGATGCCGGTAACTCAGTTTCCCGTGTTGGTGGTAGTGCCCAGATTAAGGCAATGAAAAAAGTTGCTGGTACGCTTCGTACCGACCTGGCAGCTTACCATGAACTTGAAAGTTTTGCTCAATTTGGTAGTGATCTGGATCAAGCAACTCAAGCAAAGTTAAATCGTGGACGCAGGGTTGTTGAAGTGTTAAAGCAGCCACTTCATACACCAATTCCAGTTGAAAAACAGGTTATTATTCTTTATGCCTTAACTCATGGTTATCTTGATTCCGTTCCAGTTGATGATATTGCCAGATTTGAAAAAGAATTATATGACAATTTCGATACTAATCATGCAGATTTGCTAGAGCACATTCGTAAGACTGGTGAATTGCCGGATGAGAAGAAATTACAAGAAGCAATTTCTAAATTTGCGGATAGTTTTTCACCAAGTAATAAATAGGAGGTAGTTATATGCCTGCATCTTTACTTGCGTTGAAGAAGAAAATAGCTTCGGTTAAGCAAACTGGTAAAATTACTGAGGCCATGAGAATGGTTTCGGCATCAAAGTTAAACCAAACTGAAAAGCGGGATAAGGGTTACACGATCTACAATGATCACGTACGGCAAACTTTATCACGCTTGATGAGTGCTGAAGTCGTCAGCCATTTGCGTAAGGCACATGTTGCAATTGATGAAGACAGCATTAGCAAAATCGATTATGAAAATGTCTTTGGTTTGGGTGTTGTTTCCGATATGGTTCAAGCACGCAAAAAGGTCAATTCCACTGGTTATTTGGTTATTACCGGTGACCGTGGTCTTGTTGGTTCTTATAATAGTGCTGTCATCAAAAACATGATGGGATTGTTTGAGGATTCGAAGGCTGAACACAAAGATATTAAGGTTTTGGCTGTTGGCTCAGTCGGTGCTGATTTCTTTAAGAAAAACAAGCTGAACGTTGTTTATGAAAATGACAGTATTAGTGACGTACCTACTTTTGATGAAGTTTTACCAATTGTTTCAACTGCAATCAAAATGTATTTGAACGGAGTTTATGATGAATTATATGTATGTTATACTCACCACATCAACTCACTTTCATCTGCATTTCGGGTTGAAAAAATGTTGCCAATCGTTGATATTGATATTGGTGTCAAAGAAGCTAAAGCCCATCAAGATTTGGAATACGATATCGAACCTGATGTTAATGCTGTTTTAACCACACTAATTCCCCAATATGCCCGTTCTACTATTTACGGTGCTATTCTGGATGCCAAAACTGCTGAACATGCCAGTTCAATGACTGCCATGCAGAGTGCTACGGACAACGTTGACGATTTGGTTTCGAGTTTAACTACTAAATTAAACCGTGCAAGACAAGCAGAAATCACTACTGAAATTACTGAAATTGTCAGTGGTGCTAACGCTTTGAAATAATTAAGAAAAGGAGGTAGATGTTTTGAGTGAAGGTGAAGTTGTTCAAGTAATCGGCCCAGTTGTCGATGTCAAATTCCCGCTTGACAAAAATCTGCCTGATATTGACAATGCTTTGCGCGTCGTTAAGTCGGACGATGAATCTGTTGTTCTCGAAGTTACACTAGAGCTTGGCGATGGTGTTTTAAGAACAATTGCGATGGAATCTACCAATGGTCTTAGACGCGGAATGAAGGTTGAAGACACAGGTGGCCCTATTTCAGTACCGGTTGGTAATGATACTTTAGGACGTGTTTTTAATGTTTTAGGTGAGCCTATTGACAACGGCCCTAAATTTGCAAAAGATCATGCTCGTGACAGTATTCATAAGAATGCTCCTAAATATGATGAATTAACAACGAGTCAGGAAATTCTTGAAACCGGTATTAAGGTAATTGATTTACTTGAACCTTATGTCCGTGGAGGAAAAGTCGGCCTGTTTGGTGGTGCCGGTGTTGGTAAAACCACTATTATTCAGGAACTTATCCATAATATCGCCCAAGAGCATGGTGGTATTTCAGTCTTTACTGGTGTTGGTGAAAGAACACGTGAAGGTAATGACCTTTACTTTGAGATGAAAGCATCTGGAGTTTTAAGCAAAACTGCCATGGTCTTTGGTCAAATGAACGAGCCGCCTGGTGCCAGAATGCGGGTAGCACTGACAGGATTAACGCTGGCAGAGTACTTTAGAGATGTTGAAGGCCAAGACGTTTTGCTCTTTATCGACAACATTTTCAGATTTACTCAAGCTGGTTCGGAAGTTTCAGCTTTGCTGGGACGCATGCCCAGTGCCGTTGGTTATCAGCCAACCTTGGCAACAGAAATGGGCCAATTGCAGGAAAGAATTACTTCTACCAAGAAGGGTTCTATTACCTCAATTCAAGCGGTCTATGTTCCTGCTGATGACTATACTGACCCGGCTCCAGCTACTACTTTTGCTCACCTTGATGCTACTACCAATTTGGAACGTAGTTTAGTTGAGCAAGGTATATACCCGGCTGTTGACCCGCTGCAATCTACTTCTAGTGCATTGGACCCTGAAATTGTTGGCCAAGAGCACTATGAAGTCGCAACTGGCGTCCAGCATATTTTGCAAAGATATCATGAATTGCAAGACATCATTTCTGTTTTGGGAATGGATGAATTATCTGACGAGGAAAAGGTGATAGTTAGCCGTGCTCGTAAAGTTCAATTCTTCTTATCGCAAAACTTCTTTGTGGCTGAACAGTTTACTGGTGTGCCTGGTTCTTATGTTCCAATTAAAGAAACTATTAAGGGCTTTAAGATGATTTTAGATGGTCATTTAGATGATCTTCCAGAAGATGCATTCCGTAGTGTAGGCCCAATTGAAGATGTTTTGAAAAAAGCAAAGCAAATGGGCGTAACTCCGAGTGATCCTGAAGCTAAAGCATTATTAGAAAAGTAAGGTGATGTCAAATGGCAGATCCAGAAAAACTTTTTATGGTAAATGTTGTAACTCCAGATGGTCTAATATTTTCTCATCATTCTAGTATTGTTGAAATGCGTGCAATTGATGGTCAACGTTCAGTGATGTATAATCACTTACCGATTTTGACTCCGCTAGCAATAGGTGAGATTAAAGTTAAAAGAAGTCGGGAAATGAACAATATTGTCAACCATATTGCTGTTAGTGGCGGCTATTTTGAATTTTCAAATAATGTGGCTACCATTATTGCTGACAGCGCTGAGCGGGCAAATAATATTGATGTTTCCCGGGCTAAAGCAGCTAGAGAACGTGCTCAAAATGCACTGAAAAAGGCTCAGGCTGCCCATGATCAACGATCACTTGAGCGGGCACAGGTTGCACTTAGAAGAGCCGTTAACCGAATAAGTGTTTACAATTCAGTTAAATAGATTTAAAGTTTTAAGCGGATGCACTGCTTTTGTGTGTCCGCTTTTATTGTAACTTAGGAAAAGTGGAAAAGAATATGTTTCAACTTGGCGTTCATGCTTTAATTAGTATAGTAATTTATTTAATTACGATTGGTTTGTCCTTTCAGATTATGAAAAGTGTTCGCATTGAAAAGATAATTCGTAAAAACAGGATATTTGAAGCACAACTGCTACTTATCTTTGCTGCAATTGCTTTAGGCTTTCTAGTGGGTAATTTCTTTATTACATTAATTGATACTTCATTGCAGTTAAGTAATTTCTTTTAAGACTTGGTAAAGCGGATAAAGTCGCCGACAAACTTAAAATCTTTATGGTAAAATATACATTGAATATGATGGAGGATTATCGTGGCACGAGATATAGGAATAGATTTAGGAACAGCAAATGTGCTCATTAATGTTTCTGGTAAAGGAATTGTCTTAAATGAGCCTTCTGTTGTTGCTGTCAATACAAGTACAAATAAAGTAGTAGCAGTTGGTACAGAAGCCTACAAGATGGTAGGAAGGACTCCGGGGAACATCCGTGTAATCCGTCCTTTAAAAAATGGTGTTATCGCTGATTTTGATATCACAGAAGCAATGCTGTCTTACTTTATTGAAAAATTAAACGTTAAAGGCTTTATGTCTAAGCCAAATATTTTAATTTGTGCTCCTACTGGAGTAACATCAATTGAACAGAAGGCAATCATTCAGGCTGCGGAAAAATCGGGTGGTGGCAAAGTTTACCTTGATTTTGAGCCTAAAGTTGCTGCTGTAGGTGCAGGGCTTGATATTTTCAAACCTCAAGGCAACATCGTAATCGATATTGGTGGTGGTACTACTGATATTGCCGTTTTATCAATGGGTGAAATTGTTACAAGTCAATCATTGCGTTATGCTGGGGATCATATGAATCAAGCTGTTGTTTCTTACATTAAGAACAAACATAACTTGCTAATTGGCTCACGCACTGCGGAACAGATTAAAATCGAAATTGGTAGTGCTTTTGAACCTGATAAGAACGAAACTATCACTGTTCGCGGTCGCGATGTGGTTGACGGTCTGCCAAAACAGGCTACTGTTACTGCGCCTGAAATTCAAGAAGCTCTTCATGATGGCTTGATGACTATTATTGCTGCTACTAAAGAGGTTTTGGAAAAGACCCCACCGGAGCTTTCTGCAGATATTATTGACCGTGGAATTATGCTGACAGGTGGTGGAGCATTGCTTAAGAATATTGATAAGCTAATTTCTTATTACCTTAAGGTACCAGTATTAACGGCCGATCATCCACTTGAAGCTGTGGCACTTGGGACGGGAATTTTGCTTAAGAATATTGAAAAACATCAGCGTCACTAATCTTGGGAGGCTAAATTTGCGTAAAATTTTGATTTATTTGGTTAAAATCTACCAGAAGTTTATTTCTCCTGCTTTACCAAAATCATGCCGTTATTATCCAACATGTTCGACCTATATGGTTGACGCATTGACCAAATTTGGTACTCTTTTAGGACTTATTATGGGAATATCACGTATATTACGCTGCAATCCTTTTGTGCGTGGTGGTGTTGATCCGGTACCAGATAAATTTACAATTTTTCGTAATCCTCATCCAGAACGATATGAAGATGAGATTATTGCAAAGAAATTCCATCCTAATACGAAATAGGAGTATTTATGTCAAAAAAACCAGAAAATATTAATGTGGAAATTAATGAAATTAAGGGTAAGCAAAACCCCACCTGGGAAGTAGTAATTCCCCAGAAAAAATCTATTGGCGTGATTGAAAAAATTGCTGGCCGTTATCGGGCTACAACCGGCAAAACCAACAGCGTCTTGTATGCAAAAAGTTTGGAAAGCAGTATTAATGATTTGCTTTCATACTTCGCTTTGCATGAAAAATAATAGGTTGTGATTAATTAATGGTCAAAGTACAAAATAAAACCAATCTGTTTGATCGAATTGCCTGGAATATTGTTGTCCCTGTGCTCATATTGGCAGCTGTGGGCCTTTATTCCATTTATTTTGCCGCAATTGATGATCCCAGTCATATGGGAAGTCCAGTTAGGGCAGTGGCAATGCAAGGATTATGGTATGTTATCTCGATTGCCGCAGTTGCTTTTGTAATCCAATTTGATGCTGAACAGCTCTACCGCATTGCACCTTATGTATATGGTCTGGGGATAGTGCTTTTAATTGCGGTTTTGTTCTTTTATAATCGCAGTATAGCTGCAGATGCTGGTGCCAAAAGCTGGTTTAAGCTGGGGCCAATTTCTTTTCAGCCATCAGAAGTCATGAAACCTGCTTTTATATTGATGCTGGCCCGGGTTGTGCGTGAGCATAACAATAAATTTGCTCACACAATTAAAAACGACTGGATTTTAATTGGTAAAATGCTGGCTTGGCTTCTACCGATTGCTGTGCTTTTAAAACTGCAAAATGACTTTGGTACGATGCTGGTCTTCATTGCAATTGTTGGTGGCGTAGTGCTAGTATCTGGTATTTCGTGGAAAATAATTGCGCCAATGTTTGTCGCTGTCTTTGTGCTGGGGGTCGTAGTTATTTATATGGTTACCACACCAAGTGGTCAATCATTTCTAAGTCATTTCTTTCAGCCTTATCAATTTAGACGTATTATGTCATGGCTGAATCCATCTAATGACACTTCAAAAGCTGCGTATCAATTGTGGCAAAGTATGCAAGCGATTGGTTCTGGGCAAATATTCGGCAACGGCTTTGGTAAACTAAGTGTTTATGTGCCGGTCCGAGGCTCCGACATGGTTTATTCAGTGATAGGAGAATCATTTGGCTTCATTGGAAGTGTAGCAATCATTTTGCTTTACTTATACTTGATAGTGCAAATGGTACGGATTACTTTTGATACCAAAAACGCATTTTATTCTTACGTTTCTACTGGCGTTATCATGATGATACTCTTCCATGTATTTGAAAATATTGGTATGAGTATTGATCTGCTACCTCTGACCGGTATCCCGTTGCCTTTTATTTCTCAAGGTGGATCAGCCTTAATTGGTAATATGATTGGTATTGGTATGATTTTGTCCATGAAATTTCATAATAAAGATTATATGTTCAGTCAAGCAGGAGATTTCTAATTTATCTATACATAAAAAGAGCATTTCAAATGAAATGCTCTTTTTTAATTACTCAAATTTTCGTTAGAACGACAAACTAGCACGTCACAATCTGCAGTTCTAGTAACATATTCGGTAACACTGCCGATTAATATGCGTTCAACAGCGTTGAGACCTGTAGCTCCTAATACGATTAAATCAATCTGGTGCTTTTTAGGGAATTGGTGGGCGATAATTGCTTTAGGAGCCCCAAATTCAATTGAATAGTGAACCTCACTTACTCCAGCTTCTGTAGCCTGTTGATAGTAATTTTGCAATTTTTCTTTAGCATCGTTTGATACTTGTTCAACCATTTCTGAATCAAAGCTAGAAACATTTTGGAAGGATCTGGTGTCAATGACATGTAAAATTTCCAAAGCAGCTTCATTTCGCTTAGCCGCAGCGACAGCTTTTTTAAAAGCTAAATCAGCTTCTTTTGAACCATCAACTGCGACTTGAATACGGTGATATTGTTTCATCATTTAAAACACCTCTCTTACCATTATTTTACCAAATTTTAGTCCAGTTAATCATCCTTTTGATTAAGTAAAAGACTAAAAATTAGGATAGTAATGCTGCTGAGAATTAAAGTAATAAGATTTAAGTATTTATTCTTCTGGAAAACTAAAAATAAACCCAAAATGGTCTCTATAATTAAAATAATAGCTGTCCAAGACATTAGAGAACTAAAATTAGAAATATTTTTACTGTTGTATATTAGGAAATGACGGTGCCGATTATGCCATAAGTAAAAGGCAGTCAATAGCAATACTGCCAGGTAAATTAGAATAACAATTTTAATAGCCATAAATTCTCCAAACAAAAAACGGTCCGCAGACCGCTTTCTAAATTTCTCAAGAAATCCGAGTCGTCGAAACATAGCAAAACAATGCTTGTTGAACCCGCAGTGTTCAAAAAATGAGATGTATCGCAACGAATATGGATCCTATCTTTGAAGATAGTTTTCCGATTCGAAAGTTATTTACTATCTCGCATGTCTTATGTTTGACCGGTCAACCTTATACAATTGAGCTAGTCGATCAACTCAGATCAACTATTATACTACTAAGCATCACGAGTTTTGTCAAGGCAGAAAAATTATTGGGTACTTTTTAGAAGAGCTTTTAAGCTCCTGAACGAACTAAGGTTATCAATATACCGGCTTACTTTGTGCATGACCAAAATAAAAGGGCTGATTGCAAAATAAATCTTCGGCCAGCATCTACTAAAATATTTTCCTTCTATGCAAAACTAATTATTTTAGACCCTGTTTTTGCAATTCATGCAAAGTTTCGTATTGCTTTTTAAACCCTTTTTCTATTTTAGAATTGCCTTTAGGCTGAAAATATCGCGTGCCAACGAGTTTATCTGGTAAATATTGCTGTGGTATCCAATCATTCACATAAGAATGAGGATAAATATAACCATTACCGTGACCTAATTTTGCAGCACCACTATAGTGTGCATCTTTTAAAGTAGAAGGGATATTGCCATAGTCCTTATTTTTTACATCAGCTAAAGCCTGATCAATAGCACTGATAGCACTGTTACTTTTAGGTGATAAAGCCAGTTCAATCACCGCGTTAGCTAAAGGTATCCGCGCTTCAGGGAAACCCAGACTCTTAGCAGACTGAATAGCTATTTGAGCATGCTGAACGGCTGCGGGATTTGCAAGGCCGATGTCTTCATAGGCAATTACACTTAAACGCCTACAAATTGCTATTAAATCACCAGACTCAATTAGTCGAGCTAAATAATGCAAGGCTGCATCTGTATCAGAACCGCGAATTGATTTTTGAAAAGCAGAAACCAGATCATAATGCCCATCGCCCTTAGCATCAAAGTTTTGATTACGCAGCTGGATAGAATTGGCCATTTCATCTTGATCAATGATTAATTCAGTTTCATCATTTTTACCGGCAGCTATCATTTCCTGTTTCGTTGAGCGGACTGCAAGTTCGAGTCCGTTCAGTGTCGAACGTAAGTCACCGTTGCCTTTTTGCACTAATAATTCTCTGGCGCTTGAAGTCAATTTAACGTTGTACTTACCTAAACCAAGTTCACAATCTTTAAGCGCCCGGTCAATTGCTTTATTAACATCATTTTTTGCCAAAGGCTTTAATTCAAAAATCTGGCAGCGGGAACGAATAGCGGGGGAAATTGCTATATACGGATTTTCAGTTGTGGCACCGATCAAAATAATTTGTCCGGATTCTAAAAGAGGTAATAAAAAGTCCTGCTTGGTTTTATCCAAGCGGTGAATTTCGTCTAGGAGCAATATCACCGTACCACTCAATTTTCCTTCCGCAGCTACTTGTTCCAGCTGTTTTTTACTGTCTGTTGCAGCGTTAAGCTGGCGAAAAGCGTATTTGGTGGAACCAGCTATGGCACTGGCAATACTTGTTTTGCCTATTCCCGGAGGACCGTAAAGAATCATCGAGGACAACATTTTGGCTTCAACCATCCGGCGAATAATTTTTCCAGGGCCAATTAAATGCTCCTGACCGACTACCTCATCTAAGGTTTTTGGTCTCATTCTGTAAGCTAATGGTTTCATTTAATTGTCTCCATGAAAAAGTCGCTGCCAGAAACCAGCTTTTTTAGTTTTGCCACTAGTAAGCAATTCTTGGGGCATCTCGGGCGGATACACTTGACTTATTTCAATGCGCATTTTGTTAATTGCATTTGCAGCTACTACTAAGATTGCCGAGTCATTCGGACCCGTTTTTGCCGTTTCATTGTTAACGATAGTAAAAGAGATCTCGTATTTGCCACAACTAGTTTCCACTTGATCAACAAACTTATCGTGTAAATTGCCATTAATCAGGATATTGTAACCAATATAATCTTTAAAATGGCGTAAAAATAGGTTGATTAATTTAGGATCTTGCACTTCAGCATTGGTCATTCTAACTAATACCCGCTCGCGAAGAGACCCTAAAAATCTTCTGCGTTCATCCGGCTTTGTTTGGGGTGTGATGCCTTGAGCAGCATTTGAAACTCTGGTATTTAAATCCTCCGTCATTGATTGGTACTCCTTTCGGGTAACAAAAACCCCTCTCCAAGAAGGAAAGGGGTTTGTAAAAACATGGAAATCAAAGTAACTTGTTGTAGTATTCAACAACTAGAGCTTCGTTAATTTCTGGTTCCATTTCATCACGTTCTGGAAGGCGAACAAGTGAACCTTCTACCTTGTTGTCATCGAATGAAACAAAGGATGGGCGGGATACAACTGCTTCAAGTGCATCCTTAACTTGTTGCAGGTTCTTTGACTTTTCCTTAAGACCAATGGTTTGACCAACCTTGACTTCATAGGAAGGAATATCAACACGCTTGCCGTCAACAGTGATGTGACCGTGGTTAACTAATTGTCTAGCTTGCTCTCTAGTAGTAGCCAAACCTAAACGGTAAACAATACTGTCTAAACGGCATTCAAGCAGAACCATAAAGTTAGTACCGTGTTCACCTTCACGGATCTTACCGGCACGTTTGAACAAAGTTCTAAATTGACGCTCATTTAAACCGTACATCCAACGTAACTTTTGCTTTTCATGCAATTGTTCGCCATATTCTGATAAACGACCACGTGAATTAGGGCCGTGTTGACCAGGGGCGTAGTTTCTACGACTAAGCTCCTTGCCAGTACCTGAAAGTGAAATTCCTAATCTTCTGGAACGTTTCCAACTTGGACCTGTATATCTTGACATAAAATCCTCCAATAAAATCTGATAACAGTTTTTGGAGTAAAATAATTACGTATAAGTTTAACATTCGTGCATCTTAATTTTCATTTTCGCCTATTGCAGCGTCGGTTACTCGTTCACTAAAACGTATTAAGATGTTGACGTTCTTGCCACTTATAGCTGCAAATATTTTACACGTTCTATATTATAGTTGTATTACCTTATTAAAGCAAGGAAAATAGCAATTGCTTTAATATTTAATAATTTAACTAGAAAAAATAAAAAGGTGGTAGCAACTTGTTAATACTAGTATACTGCTTTTAATTAAAGAGATATTTATAAATATCTGATCGCACGATTTTATTTAAATAACGAATTTTATTGGCTTGAAAAAACTCTTGACCACAATAATGTAGAAGTTTGGTATAATTGGGGTAGTTTTGGAGGAAAATTATGTCACCAACTCAATCCATAGTTGTAATCATTGCAATTTTAATCATCATTATAATTATAGCCGCTATGTTAATAATCAATCGCCGCCAATTAAGGCAAATTCTTGAATTAGACGATTTGATTACCAAAATTGATAAAATGCATTTAGAAACAGATATTGTCAATCTGGATAAAATGGATTTAGCCGGTGAAAGTTTGACAACATTAACTACTTGGCGTAAAAACTACGAGCAGGCATTGGCTAAAAAGATTCCTGCAGCGCAGAACTTTCTTGAACAGGCTGCTGAGCAAAATACACACTATCACTTATTTAAAGCTCATAAAAATATTAAACAAGCCCGTGAAATCATGGATCCAACTTATAAAGATGCCAAGAACACTAAGGAAGTATTCACAGAATTACTTGAATCAAACCGTGAGAATCAAAAAAAATATAATGACTTGTTCAATGGCTTTAAAGAAATGCGTAAAGACATTCTGGCAAATTCATATGATTATGGTGCTGCTCTGGATCAGATTGAAAATGAATTGACAAATATTGAAAATGACTTTTCAGAAGCCAAGAGTTTGACTGCTCAAGGAGATCAAGTTGAAGCAAAACGTATTTTGTCAAAAATTAAAGCTGCTTTGACTAACATTAGTTCTATCCTGCCCGAAATTAGGAATGCTCGTCACCAACTCAATAAAGTTTTTCAAGATCAGTTGAGTGAATTGTCCGACAGTTATAAGAAGATGATGTCTTCTAAGTATTACATAACTCAGGTAGACGTTTTAGCTGAGATTAAAAAAATCAGAGGACAAGTAGCCGATGCAAATAGTTTGCTAAAAGAGCTTAAAGTTTCCGAGTTAAAAGAAAAAAATGCGGAAATTAAAAAAGAGATTTCTGCTCTTTATGATATTTTAGCTAAAGAGTACAAAGCAAGACCATTTGTAGAAGAGAATCAAGATAAAATCCAGCGTCTGCTTGCTCACGAACAAGTGGAATCAAAAAAACTAGTAGCAAAATTGCGCCATATTGATGAGAGTTATGAGCTTACTCACAATGAACTTGCCACTAGTAGGAAGTTGGAACAGGAAGTCAATGATATGGAGCGGCAATATACGGTTGATACCCAGAATGTTGCTGATGGTAAGGGAGTTTATTCCAAAATTAAGTCATCGTGGTTGAGTATGCTGGAACGATTGCGTGAAATTAGTGCAGAGCAAAAGAAAATGTCCCAAGACGTTGATGGTCTTTATGATTCTGAGAATGTAGCCAATGATTCAATCAACCGCTTTAAGCAGGAAGTTTCTCTAGTTTATCGCCGTTTGGAACGTAAAAAAATCCCTGGTAATCCGGATACTTTTGTGCAAATGTATACTTTGGTTGTCAACGAGATTGGTCATGTGGCAAAAGAATTGAGTCAGGTAAGGCTAAACATGGAAAAGATTTCTCAGGAATTAATTCAAATTTCTGATGATGTCGAAAGGTTAAAACGAGAAGCAGATGACATTATTAATTCTGCTGATTTAGTTCAGCTAACTTTGCAATATTCTAATAAATATTCCAATAATGGTTCCATCAAAAGCGCTCAGAAAAAGGCAATGCAACTTTATGAACAGGATTATAACTATAAAGATGCTTTGGACACCATTGCAACAGCTATTGAAAAAGTTGAGCCAGGTTCATATCAACGCTTAGAAAATTTGTACTATTCTGATAAGAAAAATAGCTGATGGATATTATAATTCTGCTGAAAAATATTTAGCTTTAAAATTAAAACAATAATTTTAAAGCTTTTTTAGTGCTCATGAATAAATAATTGAAGCTGACAAGAATTTAAGTTACAATTTATAAGTTAATAGCTGACCATGTAGTGTTTTTGGAGGGGAGAAATTCCGTGATTTACTTTGACAACAGCGCCACGACTAAGATTGATCCTGCTGTTTTAGCCACATATGATAAAGTAGCTCAAACTATTTGGGGCAATCCGTCCAGTTTACATAAACTGGGAGACCGTGCATTTCAACTTTTAGAAAGTTCACGTAAGCAAATTGCCAATCTTTTAGGCACAAAACAGGATGAAATTTTCTTTACCTCTGGTGGCACTGAGTCAAATAACTGGGCGATAAAAGGAACCGCTTTGCAAAAACGGGAATTTGGCAAGCATCTCATTACCTCAAGCGTTGAACATGCTTCTGTTGCCAATGCTTTTAACGCTCTAGAGTATATTGGCTTTCGTGTAACCCATTTACCTGTTGATAAAGAAGGGCGTGTTAGCGTAAACGATTTACGTAATGCCTTAGATTCTGATACAACTTTAGTTTCAATAATGGGCGTTAATAATGAAATTGGTGCTATTCAGCCAATTGATGAAATTAGTGATTTATTAACTAACTACCCGACCGTGAGTTTTCATGTAGATAATGTGCAAGCATTAGGTAAAAATATTTGGTCTCGTGTTTTTACTCCTCGTGTTGATTTTTCCAGTCTGTCAGCGCATAAATTTCATGCACCTCGAGGTATCGGAATCCTTTATAAAAAAGAGGGCAAGATGCTTGCTCCCTTGCATGATGGTGGCGGTCAGGAAAAAGGTTTGCGTTCAGGTACTGAAAACTTACCGGCAATAGCAGGGATGGCTAAAGCAGTGCGCTTGCTTTTAGAAAATGAACGTGAAAAAGTTCAACGTGAGATTGCTATTAAAGCTAAAATAGTGAAGTATCTCCAAGATAAGCCAGGAATCACTATATTTTCACCATTGAATGATAACTTTGCCCCTCATATTTTATGTTTTGCCCTTGAAGGTATTAGGGGAGAGACTCTTGTTCATACACTCGAAGAGTATGACATTTATACTTCAACTACTTCGGCCTGTTCTTCCACTAAGACTGATCAAGCCAGCACATTAGTGGCAATGCATGTTAATGATAAAGTAGCAACAAGTGCGATTCGTCTTAGTTTTGATGAAACTAATACTCTTGCCGAGGCAGATGAATTTATTAAGGTCTTTGATAAAATTTACCATCATTTTGCCAGAATTAATCATTTAGGAGAATAATTTTTTATGAAATATACTGAAATAATGGTACGTTATGGTGAGCTGTCAACTAAAGGGAAAAATCGTAAAGATTTCATTGGCCGCTTAGCTGGTAACGTGACTAAAGTATTGCGCGATTTTCCGCAAGTCGAAATACACCCGCGGCATGACCGCATGCACATAGTTTTAAATGATGCACCTTTTGCAAAAGTCGATAAACGTTTAAAAAGGGTTTTTGGTATTCAAACTTATTCACCAACTATCAAAGTTGAAAAAACTTTGGCAAAAATTGAAGAAACTGCTCTAGCTTTAATGAAAGAAACTTTTAAAAAGGGCATGACTTTTAAAGTCAACACTAAACGCAGTGATCATCAATTTTTATACGATACCAATGAGTTGAATAAAATGGTGGGTGATTATCTCTTTGATAATATGGAGGATTTAAAGGTAGAAATGAAACACCCTGACATTGTCCTGAGAATTGAAGTACGCAAGGATGCTGTCTATATTTCGAATCAGTTACTTCGCGGTGCAGGGGGAATGCCAGTTGGAACTGGTGGTAGGGCAGTTATGATGCTTTCTGGCGGAATTGATTCGCCTGTAGCTTCATATTTAGCTCTAAAGCGTGGTGTCGATATTGAAATGGTTCATTTTTACAGTCCGCCATATACTACTGAAAAAGCGCTAAATAAGGCTAAAGAATTAACTGGGATTCTTGCTAATTATGCAGGGAAGATCAATTTTATTGCCGTGCCTTTTGCTGAAATTCAGGAAACCATTAAGGAAAAAATTCCTGAGGGTTATTTAATGACTTTGCAAAGAAGGTTCATGTTGCAGTTGGCAGATAAAATAAGAGCTAAAAGAAGAGGCCTGGCTATTTTTAACGGTGAATCCGTTGGTCAAGTGGCTTCGCAAACTTTGGAATCAATGGCTGCAATTAATGATGTGACGACCACACCAGTTGTCAGGCCAGTTGCCACGATGGATAAAACTGAAATTATTAATTTGGCTGAAAAAATTGGTACTTTTGATTTGTCTATCCAGCCATTTGAAGATTGTTGTACTATCTTCGCACCGCCTCGTCCCAAAACTAAGCCCAAAATCGATAAAGCACGGGAATTTGAAAATCGTTTGGATGTTGAAGGATTAATTGACCGCGCTCTAGCCGGTATACAAGTAACTTCAATCTATCCTAATGATAAGTTTTTAGCAGATAAAGCGGCAGAAGATGCTGCACTACTGTAAAAAACGTGTTATAATACGCCCAAAGCAATAATTGAGAGGTATTAACCTTATAGATAGAGAAAGGCTGATAGTGGTGAAAGGCCGAATGAAGGTTAATTGGTAGCTCAATTGGACTGATTGGCTGAACTAACAGTAGGCTGATCCGGCAAATTCGCCGTTATCATTATTAAGAGAGGCAGAATTTTTTCTGCTTAACTTTAGGTGGTACCGCGGTTAATCACATCGTCCTAGACATTTTGTCTAGGACTTTTTTATTGGGAGGAGAACTATGACAGATTTAGCACCAAAATATGACCCACGCGAGGTTGAACAGGGTAGATATCAAAAGTGGCTTGATCAAGATTTATTTAAGCCATCTGGAGATAAAAAGGCACATCCGTATGCAATTGTTATTCCGCCACCAAATGTTACTGGTAAGCTTCATTTAGGTCATGCTTGGGATACAGCAATTCAGGATACATTAATTAGATTTAAAAGAATGCAGGGTTATGATACCTTGTATCTTCCGGGAATGGATCATGCCGGAATTGCAACTCAGGCTAAAGTTGAGGCTAAATTACGCAAACAGGGTAAAGACCGTCATGAAATGGGACGTGAAGCTTTTGTTAAACAAGTTTGGGACTGGAAAGATGAGTACGCTGCTATTATCAAGAGTCAGTGGGCAAAATTGGGCCTGTCACTAGATTATTCACGTGAAAGATTTACATTAGATAAGGGTTTGTCTAAAGCTGTTCGCCGCGTCTTTGTTCAACTTTATAATGAAGGATTAATTTATCGCGGGGAATACATTATCAATTGGGATCCTGAGCTGCAAACAGCTCTAAGCGATATCGAAGTTATTCACCAAGACGATAAAGGCGCTTTTTATCATATTAAATATCCGTTTGCTGACGGTTCCGGCTTTGTTGAAATTGCAACTACTCGTCCTGAAACTATGTTTGGTGATACTGCTGTTGCTGTGGCACCGGGGGATGAACGCTATAAAGACTTGGTCGGCAAAGAATTAATTTTACCGCTAGTGGGACGTCACATTCCAATTATTGAAGATCAACATGTTGATCCAGAATTTGGTACTGGTTTAGTAAAGATTACTCCGGCTCATGATCCTAATGACTTTGCTGTAGGTAATCGTCATAATTTAGAACGAATCAACGTAATGAACGATGACGGTACAATGAATGGGAATGCTGGTAAGTATGAAGGCATGGATCGTTTTGAGTGCCGCGAAGCATTAGTTAAAGACCTAAAGGAACAGGGCTATTTGCTTAAAGTTAAGCCGATTGTGCACTCAGTTGGACACTCGGAGCGTTCTGGCGTTCAAGTAGAACCTCGTCTATCAACGCAATGGTTTGTTAAGATGAAGCCATTAGCTGATAAAGTTTTAGAAAATCAAAAAACTGCGGGTAAGGTTAATTTTGTACCAAAAAGATTTGAACAAACTTTAGATCACTGGATGGAGGATGTTCATGACTGGGTAATTTCACGTCAATTATGGTGGGGACACCGAATTCCTGCTTGGTACAATAAAAAGACCGGTGAAATGTATGTTGGCGAAAATGCGCCAAAGGACATTGAAAACTGGAAACAAGATCCAGATGTACTAGATACCTGGTTCTCCAGTGCTTTATGGCCATTCTCAACTTTAGGCTGGCCTGATGAAAATTCTGCTGATTTTAAGCGTTATTTCCCAACTAATGCCTTAGTTACTGGCTATGATATTATCTTTTTCTGGGTTTCACGGATGATATTCCAGAGCTTGCATTTTACACATGAAAGACCGTTTAATGACGTGGTACTTCATGGCTTGATTCGTGATGAACAAGGACGTAAAATGAGTAAATCTTTGGGTAACGGGGTCGATCCAATGGATGTTATTGACCAGTATGGTGCCGATGCTTTACGCTGGTTCTTGCTTAACGGTACAGCTCCTGGCCAAGACACGCGTTACAATCCAAAGCAACTTGCATCTGCTTGGAACTTTATCAATAAGATTTGGAATGCCGCCAGATTCGTAATTATGAATTTACCAGAAGATGCACAACCTGCTCATATGCCAGATACAGCTAAATTTGATTTAGCAGATGGTTGGATCTTTGACCGCCTAAATCACACTGTGAGTGAGGTTATTCGCTTATTTGACAATTATCAGTTTGGTGAAGCTGGTCGTGAATTATACAACTTCATTTGGAACGATTTCTGCGATTGGTACATTGAAATGGCCAAAGTAGCTTTGAATGGTAATGATCAAGAATTAAAAGCAAGAAAACAAGATAATTTAATTTGGATTCTTGACCAAATCTTGCGTTTATTACATCCAATTATGCCATTTGTAACGGAAAAACTTTGGCTCTCCATGCCACACGATGGTGAGTCAATTATGGTGGCCAAGTATCCCGTAGTACATGATGAGTTTGAAAACGAACAAGCTCGTCATGACATGGCTTTCTTGATTGAAATTATTAAGGCGGTACGTAACATTCGCATGGAAGTGAATGCTCCTTTATCTTCCTCAATCGACATCATGATTCAGTTAGAAGACGCAAAGAATGAAAGAATTTTAACTGACAATGAAGATTACGTTAAGAACTTTTTGCATCCAAAAGAATTAACCATTTCAACTCAAATTGATGCACCAAAACTTGCTAAGACTGCCGTGATTTCAGGTGCACAGATCTTTGTTCCGTTAGCTGATTTAGTCAATATTGAAGACGAGATCAAGCGCATGACCAAAGAAGAAAAAGATCTGCAAGCTGAAGTTGAACGGTCAACTAAGAAACTAAGTAATCAAGGCTTTGTCGCACATGCTCCTGAAGCTGTGATAAATAAAGAAAAAGCGAAAAAAGCTGATTACGAAAATCAACTTCAAAGCGTTCAGGAAAGAATTCAAGAATTAAAGAAGAGTGAATAACGTGACTTTTACCAAAGCTCAAGATGTGATTAATTATTTATACTCACTTCCTAAATTACATGAAAAAGCAGATTTAACATATATTAAGACAATTTTGGCTATGTTAGGTAATCCGCAAGATCAGATAAAAACAATCCATGTTACGGGCACGAATGGTAAAGGCTCAACTTCTTACTATTTAAGTAATTTGTTGCAAAAGGCTGGTCAAAGGACTGGCCTTTTTGTTTCGCCCTATGTTTTTGAATTTAACGAGCGGATTCAGCTAAATGGTCAAAATATCAGTAACCAAAATTTGGTTGGAGTAGCTAATAAAATAGAGTCAGTTTTGACAAAAATTCGTAAAAACAATCCTGCTTTTTCATTAGTGACGTTTGAATATGAAGTAGTATTGGCATTTCTTTATTTTGCCCAGGAAAAATGTGACTATGCTGTGATTGAAGTTGGCATAGGTGGTGAGCATGATAAAACTAATGTTATTACACCTGAAGTCAGTGTGATTACTACAGTTGGACTAGATCATGAGCAAGTTATCGGACCAACTCTAGCAGATATTGCCCGTGAAAAAAGTGGAATAATAAAGGAAAATCGGCCAGTTGTTTTAGGTAATATTCCAAAAGAGGTGTTGCCTATTATTCAGCAAAAGGCTCAAAAAGAAAATGCTCTGGTTAAAAAACTTGGTTCTGACTTTAATGTTTTACTTCAAGAAAACTTGGAGTATCAAGATCAATTTCAAAAGCTTGCTTTTATACCCAGGCCACTAGTTGAAGGCTATGATATTGGTATTGCAATTCAAGCCTTTAGCTTATTAAATCTATCACTTTCTGCTTCAGAGATAGAAGATGCAATAAACCAAACAACTGTACCTGGACGTTATCAAATCTTGCAAAATAATCCTTTAATTATCCTTGATGGAGCGCACAATATTCAGGCAATGCAAAACCTGCTAAATTTTGCTCATTTTAAGCAGAAAAAAAAGCAAGGCAAAATTAGAGTATTGATGATGATGATGAAAGATAAGGATATTGAGCAAGTTTTTAAACTGTTTAAACCGGCAGATGAAGTTCACTTAACTACAATTGATTATCCGCGTGCAGCTAAAAAAGAAGACTATCCGGTTTGGATTCAAAAAAAATATCATTATCACGTTGACTGGCGAACTTCTTATCAAGAATTAAAGCAGAAGAGTCAAACAAATGATATACTGCTAGTAACAGGATCATTTTACTTAGTTGGGGATATTTTACAAATGGAGATAAAAGATGCGTGTTCAAGGCATTAAGGATGATATCAAAGGCATTTTGTTTGATATGGATGGCTTGCTGGTTAATTCCGAAAATTTATACTGGGAAGCCAATATTCAGGCAGCTAAGGAGGCAAATCTTGGTACGCCCGATGATATTTATCTCAAATTAGTTGGCTCGACAACAACTGATATGAACGATTTTTACCAGCAATACTTTAAGAATAAAGAACAACGTGACCAATTTATTAAACGTACTGATGAACTAGTATGGCAGTGGACTGAACAAGGTAAATTAAAGTTAAGACCGGGAGTGCAAAAAGCTCTTGATCGGTTTCAGGCTGCCGGATTGCCTATGGCTGTGGTAACCAGCAATTCTGAAAATGTGGTGGAGCATAATTTATGGGCCACAGGTACGCGTAACTATTTCCAATTTCACTTAAATTATGACGATGTAAAAAATAATAATGTCAAGCCTAAGCCTGCACCAGATATTTATCTTTTGGCAGCCCAAAAATTACATGTTGCCAAAAATAATATTTTAGCATTCGAAGATTCTTCTCCTGGCTTGCTAGCTGCTGTTAATGCCGGCTTAAAATGTGTAATGGTGCCGGATTTAATTCCAGCTACCGCCGAAGATCATCAGAATGCGGCTTTTGTTTGTCAGGATTTCTTTGAATTTTTACAAAAAGTTAGTTAGTTTTGGCGTATATAAATAGTGAAAGGAATGATTTTATGGAATTAATAAGGTCTCATCACTATTTAATTAAAACTGACTGGGAAATGCTGAACAGTTTTTTTGATGAACTGAAAGAACATGGAATTAAAAATTTTGATGAACTTCTTGTTAAGTTGGAAGAATTAAAAATAAGAAATGCCAATGATCTGCTTAAATATGTTTCTGGTGACCAATGCTGTGACAGTTTAGCAATTTTAGGTGAGGGATTACTTGAAAGATTGCGCTCCGCAGTATCAGACCGGGAACTTATTATGACTTCAAGCGATGAAGTCGGTACTTATTTATTAGATAAATTTGCAGGACATAAACAAGAAGAGCTATGGGCAATCTACATAGATAACAGTAATCATATAATTGCTGAAAAGAAGTTGTTTCAAGGTACTTTGGATAAGTCAATAGCGCATCCACGAGAGGTTTTTCGTTGGGCAGTTATTTATGCCTGTGCCGGCTTCTTTGTAGTGCATAATCATCCCAGCGGTAATTTGTTACCTTCAAAAAGTGATATTGAACTCACTGAGATGCTTCATGAGGCAGCAAAACTATTTCGGATTGAATTTCTTGATCATTTTATTGTGGGCAAAGGAAATTACTTTAGTTTCTGTGAACGGCAATTATTTTAAAATCATCTTAAAGTTACGTTCCATTTTCTTTTTTAAGTTGCACTTTATGCTATAATTATTCAAGATTTAGAGACTGCAATAATAAGGAGAGATTTACGTGTTTGGATTAGGAGCAAAAAATATTGGCATTGACTTAGGAACTGCCAATACTCTTGTTTATATGGAAGGTAAAGGGATTGTTTTAAGAGAGCCTTCTGTGGTGGCAAAAAACACCCATACCGGCAAGGTAATTGCGGTAGGGTCAGAAGCAAGAGAAATGATCGGCAGAACACCAGAAAGTATAGTGGCTATTAGGCCAATGAAAGATGGCGTAATTGCTGATTATGATACAACTGCCTCAATGCTTAAGTATTTTATCGAAAAGACTGTTGGCAATTCCAAACCTTCAGCTATGATTTGTGTACCTTCTGGTGTTACTGAGGTTGAAAAGCGGGCAGTGATTGATGCTGCTCGTGTAGCTGGAGCACGTGAAGCTTTTGTAATAGAAGAACCATTTGCAGCTGCTATTGGGGCAGGATTGCCAGTAATGGATCCCACTGGCTCAATGGTTGTAGATATTGGTGGGGGAACTACCGATGTTGCCACTATTTCTTTAGGGGGAATAGTTTCTTCTACCTCAATCCGCCAAGCCGGTGATAAGTTCAATACGGCAATTGTGAATTATGTTCACTCTAATTTTAATTTGCTAATTGGTGAGAGAACTGCTGAAGATATTAAAATTCAGATTGGTTCTGCTTCAGTTGAAAAGGCTAAAGACATTGAAGCAGTCAATATTCGTGGCCGTGATTTAGTTACTGGTTTACCAAAATCAGTTGATGTAAAAGCAGTCGATGTAGCTCATGCTATTCAAGATGTTGTTCAGGACATTATCGTTGCAATTAAGGAAACGCTTGAACAGACCTCTCCTGAAATAGCAGCAGACGTCATTGATCACGGAATTGTATTGACAGGCGGTGGAGCTTTACTAAAAAACTTACCTGAGATTATTTCCGAAGCTACTAAAGTGCCAGTATTTATAGCCCAAGATCCACTAGATTGTGTTGCAGTTGGTACAGGTGAGTCTCTGAAAAATATTGAAGTAATGCGCAAAAATCGCAGATAATACTAAAAGTCGGCTGTTTTCGCCGGCTTTTCTTTAGGGACTGTTTCCAAATGAAGAAATTTCTACAAAACAAAAAATTATTATCGGCATGTATAGCAGTTATTTTGGCTTTTACTGTTATAGGAGGCAGTGTCAGTTTACGTAATAGACGTGATACCCCCCTGATTATTCAGAGTTTTGGCAATGATGTGGTCGCAGTGGGATCAAGAATAATTGATTTTCCATTAAGTTTTGTTTCTGGCAGTTTAAATAATGTTCACGATTTGTTGAATACTCAAGATGAAAATAACTACCTCAAGAGCAAAGTTACTGACTTAGAACAAACAAAAGCTCGTAATGCTAGCTTGGAAGCTGAAAACAAACAACTTAAATCAGCATTAAAAGTAAAAAATACGCTTACTGACTATAATATTATTCAAGCATCTGTCATTTCTCGTTCACCGGACAGTTGGACAGACCTGTTGGTTATTAATAAAGGATCTACATCTGGCTTGCGTAAAAATATGGCGGTAATGTCCGGTGGTGGTATTATTGGTCGCCTAATAGAAGTCAATGCTGCTACTGCAAAAGTTGAATTAATAACAACTAGTGATAAATCAGCCAATCGTTTCGCAGTTGAAGCACAAGCCGTAAACGGAAAAAAAGTTCATGGAATTATTACGGTAATAGGTAACAAGACACTAGCATTTACTCAGGCGGTCGACAGTAAAAAACTAAAGCGTGGTGCAAAAATTTACACTAGCGGATTAGGTGGTAATTCACCCAAAGGATTATTGGTAGGAACAGTTTCTACTACTACCCATGATACATTTGGCTTATCTGATTTAATTAAAATTAATCCAGCAGGTGAATTAAATGATCCTTCTGTAGTTTCAGTTATTAAAAGGAAAGTGAACGACTAATGAAGTCTCTGCGAAAATTTAGTCTTGTTTTAGCTTTATATATAGTTTTAGCTATCAGCGGCAGTTTGTCTTTATTCTTTCACCGGTTTTTTTTAATAGGTAATGCTACAAACTTATTGGTACCCGTTAGCATGATGTTAATAGCACTTTTTGATGACACTAATCATAAAGAGATTTGGTTAGCTTTTGGTACTGGTATAGTAAGTGATATTTATTTTTTTGGTATTATTGGTGTTTATGCCATTAGTTTACCTATAATTTGCTGGCTGTTGCAAAAAGCTGCCAGATTTTTACCAGAAGTTTTTTGGGCCCGAATTTTAGCGATTTTAATCTCTTCTATTCTGGTTGAGGGCTATACTTGGCTTTTTATGAATATGACAGGCCTGACGAGTATTAGTTCAATGAAATTGTTAAAAAGTATTTTGCCAACCTTATGTTGGGCATTTATTTTTGCTTGCGTTACTTATAAATTATGGTGGAATTTAGCCGTTAACTATCCTTTTATGGTAAATTTAGATAATTATCAACAATAAAAAACGTGAGACAATGATCTCACGTTTTTTTATTCGAAAAAGCCAAAGCTGGATAATGCACCAACAACTTGCATTACTACAGCAGCTAAAGTTATTATTGCCATTAGCCAGGCCATAGCAATTGTTAGCTTTTGAAATTTAGATCTCTTTTTCTTATGTCTTCTCGTCATTGATAGACCTCCCTATTTGAACAATATTTTATGCTACTTAAAAGTTTTTTTCAATTAGAGAGTAAGATAAAATAGAGATTAGATAATAGAGGAATATAGCCAATGTTTTTAATTTTTTTGATACCTATTGTTGGTCTTGTTTTAGCTTTTCTTATTAATAAGATGTTTCCCAAGGCGCAATTTCGCGGATATGATTTATTACCATTCTTTTTTATATATGCATGCCACCTGATTACCCTGAATCAGAAAAGGCCTGAGTTTTTGCCATATGGGTTTTTTGTCTTCTTCATTTTAGTTATAATAATAGCTATAACGGAAGCAATTAAAAATAAGAACTTGTCCTTAAGTAAAACTTTCCGCAAAATATGGGACTATTTAACTGTTAATACTATTTTTTGGTATTTAGGGTTATTATTTTTAATGATATAGTCAAACTTTTTGAGTAAAAAAATTTATTTTTCAAGTTAAACGCAAACCTGCAATGGTCTGCGTTTTTTACTTTTTGGCTCATAAAAAATAAATGTTAAACTTTATAACTAAAAAGTGGTAGGAAGTGGTGAATTGTGGTAAATTAATTAGTGGAAGGGGGTAATGCCATGTTCATGGGTGAATATCATCACAATCTCGACAGCAAAGGGCGTTTAATTATACCTGCTCGTTTGCGTAGTCAGATTGGCGAAAAAATGATATTTACTCGTGGAATGGAAGGTTGCATTTTTGGCTATACTACAGAGGCATGGCAGAAAATTGAAGCCAAGCTAGCCCACCTTCCTTTGACTAAGAGAAATGCACGCAGTTTTACGCGTTTATTTTACTCTGGTGCAATGGAATGCGAATTTGATAAGCAGGGACGTGTGAATCTGACCACAACGTTGAAGAAGCACGCTTGTCTTGTTAAAGAATGTGTCATTATAGGAGTTTCTGATCGAATTGAGATTTGGTCGAAAGAGCGTTGGGAAAGCTTTAGTGATGAAGCCAACGAAAACTATGATGATATCGCAGAAAATTTAGATGATTTGGAACTATAAACATGGAATTCAAACACACCAGTGTACTCTTACACCAAACAATCGATAATTTAAAACCCAAAAATGGTGGTCTTTATGTAGACGCAACTTTTGGCGGCGGCGGTCATGCAAAATATTTACTGAGCAAACTTGCTAGTGGTACCGTGATTGGTTTTGATCAGGATGAATATGCAATAAATTCGGCTAAGTTAAACTTTGCCGATTTACTTAAATCTGAGGCTGATCCTAAATTACAATTAGTACACGACAACTTTAGTCATTTAAAAATTAACTTGGTTAAGCTGGGTTATCAAGATGGCATTGACGGTATCTATTATGATTTAGGCGTTTCCTCCCCCCAATTTGATCAGGCAAAAAGAGGCTTTTCTTACCGCTTCGATGCCAAATTGGATATGAGAATGGATCAGGATCAAAGTCTTGATGCGTATCAATTGGTTAATGACTCAAGTCAAAAAGAATTGGCTAATATTTTGTATAAATTTGGTGGAGAAAAGTATTCTCGCCAGATTGCTCATAAAATTGTCCTTAAAAGACAAAAAAAGCCAATTGCGACAACCTTTGAACTGGTTGATGTTATTAAGGAAGCAATTCCTGCGTTTGCAAGAAGGACTGGAGGGCATCCAGCAAAAAAGACTTTTCAGGCTTTGCGTGTTGCTGTAAACCACGAGCTTGATGCTTTAAGTACATCACTTGAGGAAGCGATCAAATTACTCAAACCAGGCGGTCGCATTAGTGTGATTACTTTTCAGTCTGATGAAGACAAAATAGTAAAAAATATTTTTAAAAAATACTCCGACGTTGAGGTACCTAGGGGAATGCCTGCTATTCCCGATGACTTGAAGCCAACGCTTCGATTAGTAAATCGTAAGCCCATTGTTGCTTCGGCTGAAGAGCTTAAAAATAATAATCGCTCACACAGTGCCAAGTTGCGGGTTGCAGAAAAATTGTAAAGAGGAAAAACAATGGCTGATAATTTAGCAAGAAAAATAGAGTTTAATCCTAATGAGCAAAGAGATCCAGAGAAGAGACAACGTCAAGTTCTCAATCATCACAACGTTGCTTGGACCGGCTTCGAAAAGTCCTTGCTTATATTGGGAACAATGATCACAATTGGCTTAATGACAATGCTCGTTTCTTCTAGTATTTCTGCTACTTCAGCTCAACATGAACTTACTAGTTTGCAGCGCTCGGTTGCAAAAGAGCAAAGTCAAGTTGGAGATTTGCATCAAGAATTAGGTGAGTTGACCTCAAGCTCAAGAATGAATAAAATTGCTCGCAGCAAGGGGTTGGCTTTGAATGAAAAAAATATTAGGACTATACGCTAATGAATAAGCACATTAGTAAAAAATATAACTTAAATTCCAAAGCCCACGGATACCGTTTTACAGTCGGGAGATTTCTCGAGGTAGCTGTTGCTTTGGTTTTTCTTGTATTTATAGGCAGATTTTTATATCTGGGAATTTCAAAAACCGTTAATGGACAAGATTTAACCGCTAAGACCGAGCAATTGTATATGCGTAATCAAGTATTAAAGGCCAATCGGGGAAATATTTATGACCGTAACGGTTTAGCTGTAGCGCAGGATTCCCATTTGTATACAATTTATGCCATTCTAGATAAATCATCCATTAATTATAAAAATAAGCCAGAATATGTTGTTAACAAAAGTAAAACTGCTGAAAAGTTAGCACAAGTTTTACCTCTTAAAGCAAATAAAATTTTAAAGTATCTTAATCCTTCGCAGCCGGTTTTTCAGGTACAATTTGGTACTGCAGGTTCTAATTTGACCAAAAAGCAAAAAGACCGAATTGAAAAAATGAATTTGCCGGGAATTAAATTTTTTGAAACTCAGTCACGGTTATACCCAAATGGTAATTTTGCAGCTCACATAATTGGTCTGGCTACACCAGTTTATGATAAAAAAACCAGGCAACAAAATTTAGAGGGTACCATGGGACTGGAAGCTTGGTATGACGACGTTCTTACCGGAAAAAACGGCTATCAGGTTTCAGCTGTTGATGCCTCAAATTTCCAGACGCCAAATAGTACCCATACTTATAAAGCCCCTGTAGACGGTAATAATATATATCTAACTATTGACTCGCAGTTGCAGGAATGCCTTGAAAGCAGGTTATCTTATGTTCAAGATACCTTTAATCCCGTTTCTATGACAGCCGTAGTTGAAGATATGAAGACGGGAAAAGTATTAGCTGCTTCGCAAAGACCAAGTTTCAATCCGCAGACCAAAAAAGGACTGAAAAATTCCTATCGCAATATTTTGGTGCAAGATACATATGAACCCGGATCTGTTTTTAAAGTCCTGACATTATCCTCCGCTGTTAATAGCGGAAACTACCATCCAAATCAATATTACAATTCAGGATCAGTTTCTGTGAATGGCTCAGTAATTCACGATTGGAAGCCGCATGGCTGGGGAAGCATACCTTTTTCACAAGCATTTCCACGGTCGAGCAATACCGGATTCGTTCATATTGAGCAACAAATGGGTGCTAAGACTTGGAAAAAGTATTTAAAGAAATTCCATATTGGTCAGAAAACTGGCGTAACGCTCCCAGGTGAGCAACCAGGATTGATCGCGTTTAACTCACCCGTTGATCAGGCTGTCACTAGTTTTGGGCAGGGCGTTGATGTGAACGTCATGCAAATGATGCAAGCTTTTAGCAGTTTGGCGAATAATGGTCAAATGGTAAAACCCCAATTCGTTGAAAAAATTACCGATGCAGATGATCACACAATAACGGGTTATCAAATAAAAAATGTTGGCAGACCAGTTTATAGTAAAGAAACAGCAAACATAGTTCTTGAAAATATGCGCCAAGTTTTAAACAAAAGAATTGGTACCGGAGCTGCATACCGGATGAAAAATCAAAGTATTGCTGTTAAAACAGGTACTGCGCAAATAGCTAACCTTAAAGGTGGGGGCTATCTTAAAGGTAACAATAATTACATCTTTTCTGTAGTTGGAGTTACACCGGCTAAGCATCCGCGTTATTGCATTTACATCACTGTCAAGCAGCCTCAAAGAATGAGTAAACCGGCTGAAGTAATTCTTTCTTCAATTTTTAAACCTGTAATGAATAGAACAATTCTTATGTCTAAAAATGGCTTAAGCAGTTCAACAATGATTAAAATACCTGACCTAATGGGGCTAAGATATAAGGAGGCTGAAGCAATCGCTCAACGGGTTGGTTTCAGACTTGTCAGGATTGGTTCAGGTGATAAAATAACCAAGCAGTCTTATCAAGCAGGTCAAAAACAGCAGTCAGGTAAATTAATGCTGGTGCGGACAGCCGGCATTATAAAGTGTCCTGCTATGAAAGGTTGGTCAAAAGATGAGCTGCAGCAGTTTGCAGATTTGACTGGGGCTAAATTAAGCATTCAGGGTACAGGTGTAGTATCTAAACAAAGTGTAGCTGTTGGTGAAACTGTCAAATCCGGGACAAAAATAAAAATACAATTAAAGGAGTAGCATTTTATGCTGATCATTAGCATTATTGCATTAGTAAGTTCATTGGCGTTAACGGGGATTATTTTACCCTGGGTGATTATTTTCATGAGGTCACACCATGAAGGACAGGAAATTCGGGATGAAGGTCCTAAATGGCATGAAAAAAAGTCTGGTACACCTACAATGGGTGGTGTGGTTTTTGTTTTAGCAGCCACAGTTTCTACAATCTGGGTTGGTGTATGGCAACACGGAGTCACGAAAATGATCTGGATTTTATTAATCAGTTTGCTGGGTTACGGTATTATAGGCTTCTTAGATGATAGTATAAAATTGTTTTATAAGCGTAATTTGGGTCTTCGTGCATGGCAAAAATTTTCTTTACAAATTTTAGTTGCTGTTCTGATTATTATCATCGCAGCAACGGACCATTTTCAATTCAAACTTTTCATACCGTTTTTTGGTGTAGTTAACAGTGTTGTTTTATTCACAATTTTTGTAATTTTCTGGTTGGTAGGTTATTCCAACGCAGTTAATCTGTCAGACGGTTTAGATGGTTTGGCAACTGGACTGTCAATTATTGCTTATGCCACATACTCTTATATCGCACTTAAACAAAAAAACTTTGCCGTTTTAATTTTTTGTATGAGTGTCATAGGAGGTTTGATTTCATTTTTTATTTTTAATCATAAGCCTGCTAAAATTTTTATGGGTGATGCTGGGTCTCTAGCTTTAGGAGGAGGACTGGCTGCTGTTAGTATCTTTCTAAATAGGCCCTGGTCACTTTTGTTAGTTGGAATCGTATTTGTATGTGAAACAGCAAGCGTAATTTTGCAGGTTATCTCTTTTCAAACAACTGGTAAACGGATTTTCAAAATGACACCGATACATCATCATTTTGAAATGCTGGGTTACTCTGAATGGAAAGTAGACATTATTTTCTGGATTGTTGGCTTACTGGGAAGTATCTTGTATTTAGTAATATGGGGATAAAATAGTTCAATGAGGCAAGTTAAGACTTATCAAGGTAAAAATATTTTAGTTTTAGGCCTCGGCAAAAGTGGTTTTGCAGTAAGTAAATTACTGCTTGAACTTGGTGCAAAGCTAACTTTAAACGACAAGGCTGATTTAAGTAAAAATCCAAAAGCACAAGAATTGAAAAAAATGGGCGTGCAAATAATAGGTGGCATGCATCCAGTAGAATTATTACACCAAGAATCTTTTGCTTATTTAGTAAAAAATCCGGGAATTCCTTATGAAAACCCAATGGTGCAAGAGGCAATAAAATTAAATTTGCCAATTATTACCGAACCTGAAATTGCACTGAGTGTTAGTGAAGCTCCATATATTTGTGTTACAGGATCAAATGGCAAAACTACTACGGTAATGCTAGCACAGAAAATTCTGGATCATCATCTGGCTAAAAATGGCCATCATGCCTATGCAGTTGGTAACATTGGTGTTCCAATTTCTGAAGTAGTGAAAAAAGCTACCAAAGATGATATCTTGGTTTGCGAAACTTCTAGTTTTCAACTGCTTGGCGTAACAGATATTGATCCTAAAGTAGCTGCGATTATTGATATTTATCACAATGTCCATTTAGATTATCACAAGACTTTTGCTAATTATGTTAATGCCAAACTAAACGTTACCAGGACGCAAACTTCAGATCACTATTTTTTAGCAAACTTAGATCAAAAAAATATTTTTGAAGAAGAAAAGAAAGTTACAAAAGCAAAACTAATAACTTTTTCCGAAAATGATCGAACTGCCGACTATTTTATTGCTGATGGCTATTTACAGAATCAACATGAAAAAATCATTAAGATTGCCGACATGAAATTACCCGGTATCCATAACCAGCAGAATGCGTTAGTTGCTAGCGCAATTGCACAAATTATGGGAGCGACTATCAGCGATATCCAAGCAGTGTTAACTAGTTTTGCTGGGGCAAAGCACCGCTTACAATATGTTATGACCTTGGAAGGTCGCAAGATATATAATGACTCCAAATCAACGAATATAGAGGCGGCTTCAGTAGCTATTCCCTCTTTTGAAGATCCTGAAGTTTGGATCGCTGGTGGGCTAGATCGCGGTTTTACATTTGACTCCTTGGTTCCACTTTTAAAAAAACATGTTAAAGCCGTTGTTTTATATGGCGAAACCCGTTATTTATTGGCTGATGCCGCGCGCAAAGCTGGCATTAAAAATATTGTCATTGAAAATACCTTACAGGAAGCAGTACCAAGAGCATATGAATTGACAAATCCTGGTGATGTATTGTTATTTTCACCAGCTTGTGCGTCATGGGATCAATTTCGAACCTTTGAAGAACGTGGAGACTATTTTGTTAATTTTATAAAGGAATTGAAGACTAAATAAAATGAGAATAATATTTACAGGTGGAGGAACTGGCGGCCATATTTATCCTATTATGGCAATTATTGAACGATTAAAAGAGCGCAACTTGGCGACAAGTGATGAAATACTGTTTGTCGGCACCAAAAATGGTCTCGAAGCCAAAATAGTTCCAGCAGCAGGAGTAAATTTTAAAACAATTGAAATGCGCGGGTTTTCCCGTAAACATATAATGAGTAATTTTGCTACAATTAGTTTGTTTCTTAAGGCCACAAAAAAAGCTCAAAAAATTATTAATGATTTTAAGCCTGATATTGTGATGGGAACTGGTGGCTATGTCAGTGGTGCCCTAGTGTACGAAGCAGCAAAAATGAAGATTCCAACTATGATTCATGAATCTAATTCAGTAGTTGGCGTTGCTAATAAGTTTTTAGGACACTATGTAAACAAAATTTGTTATACGTTTGATGATGCTGCCAAGCAATTTTCGGAAAAGAAAAAGTTGGTAAAAACTGGAAATCCACGTTCTCAGCAAGTACTAAATCTGTCATCAACCAAGATTGATTTGCAAAGCAAATGGGGTCTTAATCCTCAAATACCTACAGTATTAGTTTTTGGCGGCTCTCGTGGTGCTTTGGCTATCAACCGGATAATGTTAAAATCACTGACTCGGCTTGAAACTAAGCCATACCAAGTCATTTGGGTGACAGGAACTTATTATTATCAAAAAATTGCAGAAAAACTAACCAATGTTAATTATGGTGAAAGTATCAAAATCTTACCGTATGTTAAGGATATGCCAGCACTCTTACCAAAAATGATTTGTGTGGTTTCGCGTTCAGGAGCCACTAGTATTGCGGAATTTACCGCTTTAGGTGTTCCAGCTATTTTGATTCCTAGTCCAAATGTAACTAATAATCACCAAATGAAAAATGCTCTTGATCTTGAAAAAGCCGGCGCAGCGACAGTGATTGCGGAAAATGAACTTAATATTAATAACTTTATTTCTTCAATTGATCATATCGTGTTGGATCGTAAATACTATACAGAAATGAGTAAGGCATCCAAAAAACTGGGAGTTTCTGATGCGTCTGATGAAGTAATTAAAGTAATGCAGGATTTAGCTAAATAAAAAGAAGGTGAGGCAGTTGACCAAAAAGCGAGTAACTAAAATTGATCCTAAAGAAAAGCTATCGCCATATTTAAGTCATCAATCAAGTAAGAAAAAGAAAAATTCCAGAACTAATACCAAAATCTCTGCCTCTCTTTCTAAATTACATAATGAACGTAAATCCGCACTATTTAAGAGACTGGGACTAATAATAGGTGTTTCGGTAATAGCACTTTTGGGACTTGGCTATTATATTTCTCCTCTGGCAAATGTTCAAAGTATTCAAATTAACGGGGAAAATGATTTACCAGTAAAAGAAGTTGTAAAAGCAACAGATATTAAAGCTAGTGACAAAGTAGTCGATTATCTTTTTAATAAAAAAAGCGTATCCCGTAAACTTTCTGCAAAATACTCAGAAATAAAAAACATCAATGTTCGAGTTAAAGGTTTTAATCATTTAATAATTGAAATTGATGAATATCCTACAAAAGGCTACATTAAGACTTCTAAAGGATATCGTAAAATACTTACTCAGGGAAAATTAGGGTCTCAGTTTATTCCTTGGTCAAAAGTATATCCAGATAAACCAGTTTTTGTAGGCTACAATCATGAAGTATCTCTCAAAAAAATTCTTCATTTATTCAATAGTTTACCACCTGATTTTCAGGATCAAATTAAATTATTAAGTGGTAATACCCGAAGAAAATCACAAGTGATTTTTCTAATGAAAAACGGGAATGTAGTTATTGGCAACGTTTCAACCCTAAAAAGTAAAATAAAGTACTATAATAAAATAAAAACTAAAGTGGGAAAAAATACGCTGATTGATTTGGAAGTAGGGGCGTTTAGCAGGCCGCTTACACCAAATGAAAAGCGTGCTTACGGTTTAATATAAACTGATTTTAGGCTGGTTTTATGGTAAAATTTTTTTAGGTAGCACTGACGGGGGGATAATTTTGGACAATTCGAATTTATTAGTGGGCTTAGATATTGGTACTACAAGTGTGAAAGCGGTTGTAGCTGATTCTGGTAAAGTTATTGGAGCTGTTGCAGTTCCTAATAAAGGGATGCGACATGGTAATATAGTTGATATTGATGAAACTGCTGCTGCGATTAATAGGGCACTAAAAGAAATAGCCAAAAAGACAAATGCAAATATTTATCGAGTAGTAACAGGTATACCTGTAGGTATGCTCCAACTTGAAACTGCAAGTGATCTAGTTAATGTCAGCGATAATGGTCAAGAAGTAGGTAACCATGATGTCAGGCGAGTAGTTCGTGCTGCTATCAGGTCTGCTGTGAAAAACGAACGGGAGCCTATTTCTTTTTTGCCAAGCCGTTTTCTAATTGATGGTAAAACCGAAGTCGATGATCCTCGAAAAATGATTGCACATTCTTTGTCGGTGCAAGGCATCATGTTAACAGCACCGGCCAGTCCTTTGCATAATATAAAAAAGGCTATTGAGCGTGCTGGCTATTCCAATAACTTTTTTATTCCAACTCCACTTGCTATTGCCAGCGTGGCTTTAAATGAAAGTGAACGCCATTTTGGTTCAATTATCCTCGACTTAGGTGGAGGAGTTACGACGGCTACGGTAATTCATAATAATCAAATTAAATATGCTAATATCGATTTTGAAGGCGGCAGTGATATTAGTAATGACATTTCGGTTGTTTTAAGTACTTCTAACAAGGATGCAGAACAAATAAAACTTGATTATGGTTATGCTGATCCTAGCTTGGCATCTGCTAAAAATAAATTTGCCGTTAACAGCGTTGGTTCAAATGGCCAGCAAATGGTTGACGAAAAATATTTAAGTGAAATTATTAACGCCAGGGTTATCCAGACTATTGACAGAATTGAAAAAGGCTTGGTTAAACATGACGCCTTGAAGTTACCAGGTGGCATTATTATTACTGGCGGAAGTAGTCTTTTGCAAGGTTATGATAGTATTATAGCTAATACTTTGAATGTCAAGGCGCGAATTTATCAGCCTGACCAAATTGGAATGCGTAATCCAATTTACTCAGCGGCTTACGGAGTAGTTAACTATGCATATAAGATGTCAGATATTGATTTCTTAGTAATTAGTGCTATTTATGGCAGAGGTGCTCTCAGTCAAGGGGAGCAGTCTACTCAAGAAAAGCCAAAAACTTCTAAAAGAACAGTTACTGTTAATGAAACTAAAAGAAAAGAAGAATATAATAGACATGAGTTACTAAAGCGAGAGCAATCTCCGCATAGTAAAACAAAAAATAATGTGCAAAATAAAGATAAAGGCTTTAAGAACTTCTTCAAAAAGTTCTTTGATTAAAGGTGGTTAATTAGATGGATTTCACGTTCGATTCAGACGACAATAAAAATGCTGTCATCAAAGTTATTGGTGTCGGTGGTGCTGGTGGTAATGCTGTTAATCGAATGATTGATGACGGTGTGCAGGGAGTTTCCTTCGTTGCTGCTAACACTGATGTACAAGCATTAAATAGTAATAAAGCAGAAAATAAAATTCAGTTAGGCCCTAAGTTGACAAGAGGACTTGGAGCAGGCTCTCACCCTGAAGTTGGCCAAAAGGCTGCAGAAGAAAGTGAACAGACAATTGAGGATGCTTTAAAGGGCGCGGATATGATCTTCATTACTGCTGGAATGGGTGGTGGTACTGGAACTGGTGCTGCACCAATTGTAGCTAAGATTGCCCGCGAAACAGGTGCTTTAACTGTTGGCGTTGTAACTCGTCCTTTTACTTTTGAAGGTCCAAAAAGATCAAAAAATGCCGCTGAGGGTATTGCACAGTTAAAGCAGTACGTTGATACTCTTGTTATTATTGCCAATAACCGTTTGTTGGAAATGGTTGACAAAAAGACACCAATGATGGATGCCTTCAAAGAAGCTGACAATGTTTTAAAACAAGGTGTTCAGGGTATTTCTGACTTAATTACTTCAACTGACTATGTCAACTTGGATTTTGCTGACGTTAAAACTGTGATGGCTAATCAAGGCGCTGCTTTAATGGGTATTGGCCGTGCAAGTGGCGAAAATCGCACTGTTGAAGCTACAAAACTGGCAATTTCTTCCCCTCTGCTCGAAGTATCGATCGATGGTGCTAAGCAGGTACTGCTAAATATAACTGGTGGTCCTGACTTAACTTTGTTTGAAGCGCAGGATGCCTCAGAAATCGTTTCTAAGGCTGCAGGTGACGATGTTAACATAATTTTTGGTACTTCTATTAATCCTAATTTGGGAGATGAGGTTGTAGTTACTGTTATTGCGACAGGAATCAACTCTCAAGCAGAGGAGGAAGCATCAAAGCAGCTCCCGGGTCATAGTCACCAGATTAAATCTCAATCAGGTCAAGCTAATACATCTCCAGAAAGAAAAATTAACTCAGTTAAAAGACCTATGGAGCAAAATACGGCAGTAAGTGAAAATTCCGGTGCAGTTCAAAGTGCGCCCAAACATAAGCCAATGGTTGATCCAACAAGTGTTTGGGGTTTGGATAACGATGATGAGGGCAACCGTCGGTCAACTCCTTTTACAGCAAATCAAGATGATAGATCTAGTTCATTTGATGAAGACGATCAAAGTAGCATTTCACAAATCGAAACTAATGCTTTTGATGATGACGATACTGATGATATTCCATTTTTCAGGCATCGTGGTGAAAACTAATAGGAGGCAAGAGAAATGGCTTTTAGTAAAATAGGCAAATTTTTCGGCGTGGCAAATGATGAAGATGAAATGTTAGATGACGATTATGCAGAAGAGCAGCAGTTAAGTGATGAAGATAATTTTCCTGCTGGTACTGTTAACCGTGACAAAGTTGTTTCCATTAAATCTGGTATGAATGCTGCCAAAAGCAAAATTGTGCTTTATGAACCACGTGTTTATTCAGATGCTAAAGAAGTTGCACAGAATTTATTGAATAATAAAGCGGTAATAATTAACTTCAGTAGAATGGAAGATGCATCAGCCAGAAGAATCGTTGATTTTATTACAGGTACAGTGTACGCTTTAAATGGTGAAATTCAACGTATCGGCGATAAAATTTTTTTAGCGACTCCGCCGAAGTTTGTCACGAATGGCAAAATTAGTGATCTAGTTGATAAGAAAGATTCTTTAAGTTAATGGCAGCAAATATCATATATTACGGCATTAATATTATTGACTATGTAATATGGATTTATAGTATAGTCATGGTAATTGATGCAATTTTAAGTTGGGTTCCCTCTTTACGCGATTCAGCTGTGGGTCGCATAATTAATCGCGTAATTGATCCTTATTTGAATATTTTTCGGAAGGGGCCAATTGCCAGACTGTCTAATGCCACTGGATTAGACATTTCATTTTTAATCGGTTTGCTTTTACTTTATTTTGTCCAAGATTATGTTTTAAATTGGATTGCAAATATTTTATTTCATTTATTTGTTTAACCTCCAATCTTAATAAAGAGCTGGTAAATTTCGTTTTAACTTTGACGGAGTTACTAGCTCTTTATTTATCAGTTGGCTTAATTATTTCCTAAAATAAAAGAAAATCACAGTTCATGCTATAATAATTTACGAAGTGACAGAGTAGTAATTTCACCTTCACTATTAGGGGGCAGTTCTTGAAAGTATCTAATATCTCAAAACGTAGTTTTTATATTAAAAATGTGGTCTTTAAGGGAAATTTATCTGACCAAAAAACAGTTGATAGAATGAATGGGCTTATAAATGATGTCATTTATAAACATCAAAAAGTTTTAACTGAATTTTTAGACCCAGGGGAAAGAGATATTTTAAAAAAGCTGGCTGGAAATGAAGTTTGCCTGCAAAGCTTTGGTGGCTATTTAAACGCTGAAAAAAAGAGAGTTGTTATAACAGAAGATTGGGCTACTGTTTCACCTCTGTCATATCAAATCTCTCTTTTTGAAATTGAATATCCTCAAAAATTTGTTTCTTTGACACATAGTGATGTATTAGGAAGTATAGCAAATGCTGGAATAGAAACGTCTACATTTGGTGATATTATTACGGATGGGAATGGGCGCTGGCAATTTTTTGGCAAAAGTGAACTAACTGATTTTTTCCAATATGAAATTACTCATATAGGCCACACAAAAGTTAAATTAAGGCCTATTTCAAGTGAAAAAATATTAGCAGTTGAAGATGAAAGTAAACACTTAACTGTAATTGCTTCTTCATTACGATTGGATGCAGTTTTAGCAGCGATAGCTAAACAGAGTAGAAGCCAAATTAAAGCAAATATTAAGAATAATTTAGTTAAATTAAATTGGCATACTATTAAAGATTTTAATATAATAATTGAAGAAGATGATGTTCTTAGCCTAAGACATTTTGGCAGATGTAAGATTATGAGTAATTCAACGACAAAAAAAGGCAATTATAAGGTGGTATATAAGCTATGGCAGACGAAAAGAAAGATACGCAGAAGCTGACTCCGATAAAAATTCACAATAAAGAATTTAAAAAAAGAGGATTAAGTGGATATGACAGGCATGAAGTTGATAGTTTTTTAGATCAAATTATTAACGATTATGGTGATGTATTAGATCAAAATGTTGATTATAAAAATAAAATAATACAATTACAAGATCGAGTTTCAAATTTGCAAAAGCAAGTTGCACAGTATCAGCAGAATGAAAATGCTACTAAAGAAGCCATAAATAATGCCAAGATCAAAGCAGAAAGAATTATCAATGACGCTACAGTTCAGGCAAATAATGCAACTGAGCAGGCTAAAATTGATACTGATTATCAGCGTCAGCAACTGGAAACTATTAAGTTAGATTATGAACGGGTCAAAAAGGAAACTTCCGGTTATCGCAGGTATATACAAGAACTTTTACAAAAAGCAATTGAGAATCTGAATGACGAAAAGTGGCAAAAAGCTCTTGATCAATATTTTGATACAGAACGATTTTATCCTCCAGATGGTGCAGAACCAATCATGCTCACCGATGAGGACGAGGATGTCGATGAAGACGATGACGATGATACTGATGAGGAAGATGAGGATTTTGAGGTTGACAACGATACGGATGATGAAGTAAACTTTGAACAAGACTCTGAAGAAACAAATAATAGTCCTCAACCGATGACCGGTGACAGTCCTAGTATTGAAACTGTTAATGACGACGATGCTGCAGCCGATAATAATTCTGGCGGAACTACTATTATTTTTCCGGATGACTATAAAAATCATAAATGACAAACTGACAGTAAAACTTGCGAGCAATTCAGCGAATTAGTGAGGGTGTGAGTCTAATATAAGAGCTTAAAAGTTGATCAGCTGTTAATGATGGTTTGTCACGGTAGTTGCACGATACGCAATTCATTAAGTGGAGTTTAGCAACTCAATTTAGGTGGTACCACGATATTAACCTCGCCCTAATTTTAGGACGAGGTTTTTTGATAGGAAGGATTAAAAAATGAGAGTGAAAGATACACTTAATTTAGGTAAAACTAAATTTAAGATGCGGGGCAATTTGCCAGTACGTGAAGCACAATGGCAAAAAGAATGGGAAGAAAATAAATTATATGAACAGAGATTAAAATTAAACAAAGGCAAGCCAAGATTTGACTTGCATGATGGTCCTCCCTTTGCAAATGGTAATATTCATATTGGTCATGCGATGAATAAAGTATCTAAGGACATAATCGTTCGCTTCAAAAACATGAACGGTTATTATGCTCCTTATGTTCCGGGTTGGGATACTCATGGTTTGCCAATTGAACAGCAATTGACTAAACAGGGCGTTGACCGCAAAAAAATGAATCTTGCGGATTACCGTCAACTTTGTCAAGATTTTGCCAGTAAAGAAGTTAAAAAGCAAATGACTGACTTTAAGCGCTTAGGCGTAATGGGAGACTGGGACCACCCATATATTACTTATCAACCAGAATATGAGGCAGAAGAAATTCGCGTCTTTGGTAAAATGTATGAAAAAGGATATATCTATAAAGGTAAAAAGCCTGTTTATTGGTCTCCTTCAAGTGAATCAACATTAGCCGAAGCTGAAGTTGAATATCACGATATTAAATCACCTTCAATTTATGTTTCATTTCCTGTAAAAGACGGTAAAGAAATTCTGAATCCTGAGAAGACATATTTCTTGATTTGGACAACTACACCTTGGACTATTCCTACTAACCAAGGGATTACAGTCAATCCAGGGTTTGATTACTCAGTAGTCCAGGTTAACGATAAGCGTTACGTTGTTGGAACTGATCGTTTAGAAGCCGTTGCTGAAGAATTGGACTGGAATGACTATGAAGTGGTGCAACATCTTAAGGGTAGTGAAATGGACCGTATGGTTGCTAAGCATCCTTTGTATGATCGTGATGCCATTTTAATGAATGCGATGCACGTTACTGCTAGTGATGGTACTGGCTTAGTTCACACAGCTTCCGGCTTTGGTGAAGACGACTATAATGTTGCTCAAAAATATGGTCTACCTGTATATAGTCCTATGGATGACAAGGGCTGCTTTACTGCAGATATTAATGATCCTGATTTAGCTGGCTTATTTTATGATGATGCGAATAAAGTTGTCAGCGAAAAATTAAAGAAGTCAGGGAATTTACTCAAGTTAAGTTTCTTTACCCACTCTTACCCACATGATTGGCGCACCAAGAAGCCCGTAATTTACCGTGCTACCACACAATGGTTTGCTTCTGTTGCTAAGTTTCGTCAGCAAATTCTTGACCAAATTGATCAGGTTAAATTTACGCCTTCTTGGGGTCAATTACGCTTACACAATATGATTAAAGATCGTGGTGACTGGGTAATTTCCAGACAGCGTGCTTGGGGTGTTCCACTGCCAATCTTTTACGCAGAAGATGGCACTGCAATTGTGACGCCAGAAACTATCGAGCATATTGCCCAGATTTTTGCTAAAGAGGGCTCAAATGCTTGGTATAAGAAGACTGCTAAGGAATTATTGCCCGAAGGTTTCACTTCTGAACATTCTCCAAATGGTAAGTTTACTAAAGAAAAAGATATTTTGGACGTTTGGTTTGATTCAGGGTCTTCCCATCAGGCTGTTATGGCCAAAAGACCAGATTTGAAATTTCCATGTGATCTTTACCTTGAAGGTAGTGACCAATACCGTGGGTGGTTCAATTCAAGTCTGATTACTTCTGTAGCTGCCACGGGTAAGGCACCTTATCGTGGTATTTTGTCACAGGGCTTTGTTTTAGATGAAAAAGGACATAAAATGTCTAAATCGTTAGGTAATGTAATTTCTCCAAACGATGTCATCAAACAAATGGGTGCAGAAATAATTCGGTTATGGGTTGCCTCAGTTGACACGACTTCTGACGTTGCCGTTTCACAAGATATTTTACGTCAAACTTCTGAAAGTTATCGTAAAATTCGGAATACTTTCCGTTACATGCTGGCTAACACCTCAGACTTTGATCCGCAAAAAGACCGTGTGGTTTATGAAAATCTCAATTCTATTGATCAATACCTGGAAGTTAAACTTAACGATTTAGTTAAAACTTGCCTTGACAGTTATGAACGTTACGACTTTAATAATGTATATAAAAAGGTATTTGCCTTTATCTCAAACGATTTATCAGCATTTTACCTGGACTTTGCCAAAGATGTTCTTTATATTGAAAGCAAAAATAGTCATGCGAGAAGATCAATGCAAACTGTAATCTATGACGCAGCGGTAAAACTTGCTAAAGTCATGACACCAATATTGCCTCACACAATGGAAGAAGTTTGGTCCTTCTTAAAAGAAAAAGAAGATTATGTCCAGCTTGCTGACATGCCTGAAGTTGAACAATATGATAATCATGATGAGCTTCTGGAAAATTGGCAGAAATTCATGAATTTACGTGATGATGTTTTGAAGGTGCTCGAAGAAGCACGTGATCAAAAATTAATTGGTAAATCATTTGAAGCAGCTGTCACAGTTTATCCCACAGATGAGATGAAAACTGTTTTAGCTAACCTTGATGCCAATTTTAGACAAATTCTAATTGTTTCCAAATTAACAATTGCTAATGGTGAGGCACCGGCAAATGCTCAAAAATTACCAAATGGTGCTTTTATAGTTGAGCATGCTAAAGGAGAAGTTTGTCCTCGTTGTCGCATGATTAGAACTGATATCGGAGCTGATAGTGAACTTCCAATGCTTTGCGGTAGATGTGCTAAAATTGTCAAAGAGGATTACCCTGAAGCTGTACAGGAAGGCTTAGAAGAATAATGCGCTACGGAACAGTAAAGCAATTCGATCGTAACAGTAGTTTTGGTTTTATTACTGATAATGAAAACCAGAAATCATATTTTGTTTTTTATACAGCAATAAAAGAAGAAGGTTATCGCCGCTTACAAGTGGGACAAAAAGTTAAATATCAGCTTGCTCAAGGAAAAAATGGACTCCAATGTGTGAACGTATATTTAGCTGATTAACAGGAAAGTGAATAATGGATTTAACAGAAACTGAAATCTCCTCAAAACAAATTTTTACTGGGCGTATAGTTGATCTTTCAGTTAGAACGATCAAATTACCTAATGGTGAAACTGCAACAAGAGAAGTTGTAAAACATCAGCCTGCTTCGGCTGCCATTGCAGTAAATGATAAGCAAGAAATGTTGCTGGTTGAGCAGTGGCGTGAGCCGATTAAAGAGTTGACTTTGGAAATTCCAGCAGGTTTAATAGATGAAACTGATGCCAGTCCATTAGATGCAATGAAAAGGGAATTAAATGAAGAAGGCGGTTATCATGCCGACTACTGGGAAAAGATAACAGAATTCTATTCATCGCCTGGCTTTACTAATGAGAAACTATACTTATTTTATTGTGATACATTAACCAAACTAACTGATAAAAAGGCGCTTGATCCTGACGAATTTTTAACCAGTCACTGGTATAGTTTGGAAAAGTTGAAACAGCTTGCGGCACAAGGTAAAATTGTTGATGCCAAGACATTATATGCAATGAGTGTTTGGGAGAATATGTTGCTTACCAGTGCTAATACAAGGGATTAAAATGACAGAAAAGCGATCTGACTACCGTAAAAAATTAAAAAAGAAAAAAAGCAAAAATATTTTAAATACAATTAAATCTGCTTTTGATGATAATGATGCTGAAGTTGACGTTAATCCTGATTTTACCCGTAATGAAGATGAATTTATACAACCAAATGAATCTTCAAATAAAAGGGCAAAGACTCAGGGGCAGTCTCCGAGAAGAGAAAAGAATAAGTCACAATCTCAACCAACTACCAGTCAAGACAAAGCGTTAAGACTGAAAGGTAAGCTTAATCGTGCCATTCTCATCGTTTCAATTTTAATTATTTTGGTATTATTGGCGTTATTTCACTTATAAATAAAAACGAGGGTAAAAATGAAGATAGCAATTATTGTCCCAATGGAAATTGAGGCTGAATATTATCATAAGTATTTTCACTCTGGTCACAAAGAAATGTTCGGATCTACTACATTCGAGCATTTTTGCGTTAACCACAATGATTTATATATTGGTTTGAGTGGAATTGGTAAAGTCCAAGCTGCTATGAATTTAGCTAGTTTGCTATGCCAGCTTAATATTGATTTAGTTTTTATGACTGGTACAGCAGGATCTTTACAGCCCAATATTCAAAAGGGCGATTTGATTTTAGCCAGTTCATTTGCTTATCACGATGCGCATAATACTCTAGCAGGGGATTATGTTGAAGGACAAATACCGGGTGAACCGGCAGAGTTTGTTTTGAAGTCGACTGTTAGAACACAATTTGCACAGTTTTTGCAGCATGAGAACATTGAATATAAAGAGGGACTTATTGTCACAGGCGATTCTTTCATTGGTTCACAAGCACAAAAAAATGATATTAAGCAAAATTTTGCTCAAGCTTTAGGAGTTGAGATGGAAGGGGCTGCTTTTGCCCAGGTGGCTTATCATTTTAATAAGCCTTTAATAGCTTTGCGAGCTATTTCTGACAATGGCAATCAAGATGCAAATGAAGACTTTGATCAGTTTGCACAAAAAGTGGGTGCTAAAGCGGCTAAAATTATTTGTACTTACATAGAGAAGATGAATTCATAAATGACAGAAATTTACTTGGATAATGCTGCTACGACACCTATGTCTGCCAAAGTAATTAATGTGATAGCTGAAGAAATGAAAAATGACTTTGGTAATGCTTCCAGTACTTATGAATTAGGACGTAAGGCCCGTCATGTCATTGATCTTGCCAGGCAAGAAGCTGCCCGAGCAATCAATGCCAACGAAAATGAGATAATTTTCACCTCCGGTGGATCTGAGAGTAATAATACTGCTATTTTTGGGACTGCTCATAGTCGCAAAAATATTGGTAAACGCATTATCACAACAAAAATTGAACATCCCTCTGTTTTAAAGCCAATGCAGCAACTGGAAAAAGAGGGTTATGATGTTATCTACCTTGATGTAGATACAGATGGTCGGATATCATTGGCTGATTTGAAAAGGGCTTTAACTCCGCAAACTATTTTGGTATCTGTAATGGCAGTTAATAATGAGGTTGGAACAATCAATCCTTTGGCTGAAATTGGTGCAATGGTAAGACAAAGTAATGCCTATTTTCATGTAGATGCAGTTCAAGGATTAGGAAACATTAATCTTGATGTTGCTAAAATGAATATCGACTTATTATCCACTTCTGCTCATAAAATCAATGGTCCTAAGTTTCTGGGATTTTTATATGAAAAAAATTCTATTAAACTACCACCTTTAGTTTATGGTGGGGAACAGGAAACTAAACGCAGGGCTGGAACCGAGAATGTTCCAGGAATTGCAGGTTTTGGAGAAGCTATTAATGAAATTGCAGCTGTGGATAAGAACAAGCTCCAGGCTAATTATCAGAAATTGCAAAAAATTATTTTAAATAAACTTGACCAAGCTCAAATTGAGTATCAAGTTAATGGTGGAACTAGAAAATTTGATTCTCATCATGTTTTGAACTTGCATTTTGCTAATGTCAATACGACTATTCTGCAAACAAACTTAGATTTGGCTGGGTTTGCGGTTTCAGGGGGTTCTGCATGTACCGCAGGAACACTTGAGCCTTCCCATGTTTTAGTGGCTTGTTTTGGTAAAAACTCTCCGCGAATATCTGAATCAATTCGCATATCATTTGGACGTTATACTACTGAGGAAGAAGTTTCTGCTTTTGCAAGTCAGTTGGTTAAAATTGTGGGTAAAATACAAAACAAATAAAAAAATTGCTTTTTTAAAAAGATATGCTTATTATAAGTAAGTGAGGTAATATTATGGCAAATATGGTTATGATTAATGGTGATACACGCAAGTTTACGCTTAGTCCCGACTTGAAATTATACGCACTGATTGATGCCGGTTTTGTTAAAACTGTTAAGGGTAATTTTAATTATGAGCATCCACTTTATAATGATTCACCATATAACGCCCCAACAAAGTTAAAAATGACCATTAACAAGGAAATGACCCGTTTAACAATGGTCGTTACTGATAGAAATGGCTTGCAAAAGGTCAATATTTTTAAAAATAAGCAATTGGCTCCCACAGTGGAACTTTTAAATTATATCTTAAAAGATCTTGAGGAACGTAAAATTATTGTCGCTGTGAAGGATTGATTAATTTGGAAAAGAAAAATAAAAGAGTAGTTGTAGGAATGAGTGGCGGGGTAGACTCTTCAGTTTCCGCCCTTCTTTTGAAAAAACAAGGATATGACGTAATTGGTGTCTTTATGAAAAACTGGGATGATACCGATGATTCTGGTATTTGTACAGCTACTGACGATTATGAAGATGTTAAAAAAGTTGCTGATCAAATTGGTATTCCTTATTATTCAATTAATTTTGAAAAGGAGTATTGGCAGCGAGTTTTTGAGTATTTCTTAAATGAATATAAAAAAGGGCGCACGCCAAATCCTGATGTAATGTGTAATAGTCAGATTAAATTCAAATCCTTTTTAGAGTTTGCTTTCAATCTGGACGCAGATTATATTGCAATGGGGCATTATGCAAAAACTATAACTGATAAAAATGGCATCACACACATGATGCGTCCTAAAGATGGTAATAAGGATCAAACTTATTTTTTAAGTCAGTTAAATCAAAAACAGATTAGCCGCGTTATTTTTCCATTAGCCAATCTCACAAAGCCGCAAGTCCGGGAAATTGCAATAGAAAATGGTTTAGCTACAGCGAAAAAGAAAGATTCCACTGGTATTTGCTTTATTGGGGAAAGAAACTTTCGTAAGTTTTTGAGTGAATTTTTACCTGCCCAGTCTGGTGAAATGATTACGCCAGATGGTAGAGTAGTTGGTCATCATGCTGGCTTAATGTATTATACAATCGGTCAGAGATCCGGTTTAGGCTTAGGTTCAACTAAAGAATCTACAGCCCCTTGGTTTGTTGTCGGCAAAGACTTGCAAAAAAATCAATTGATTGTGGAGCAGGGTTATGACAGCAAGCTACTTTATGCCACTGAATTAGAAGCTAGTGACATGTCATTTTTTACTGGACAGCCCAAGCATGATTTTACAATTCATTGCAGTGCCAAGTTCCGTTATCGTCAACCAGATGTCGGCGTGACAGTTTCTTATGATGCTGCAGCAAACAGGGCCAAAGTATACTTTGATGAGCCGGCTCGCGCTGTAACTCCTGGACAAGCACTTGTGCTTTATCAAGGTGAAGAGTGTTTAGGCGGCGGTAATATCGACTGCGCTTACCAGAATGAGCAGCAACTGCAATTAGTCTAATATAAATGAGTAAGGAAAATGTGTCGTGCATTTTCTTTTTTATTTGTGTTCGTTTTTCTTTTAAACTAATTAAATGATAAACTAGATAGCAACAGCTATAGAAAAGAGTAATTAATGAATGCAAATTTATTTTGTCAGACATGGTAAAACAGAATGGAATTTACAAAGACGTTTTCAAGGAGCTCACGGTGATTCACCACTTTTACCCCAAAGCTTAATTGATATTCAAAAATTAGGCGGTTTTTTAGCTGGCACCAAATTTGCCGGAATATATTCAAGTCCGTTAAAAAGAGCTAAGGCTACAGCGGAAGGCTTAGTAAAAACATTGAGCTGTCCTCTTGCAGTTAAAATAGATGATCGTCTGCGCGAATTCGATTTGGGAGCAATGGAAGGTCTCACTTTCACCGAAGCTCAAACTAATTACCCCAAGCAAGTAACTGATATTTGGGATCATCCCGAAAAATATGACGGTCACAGTATAGGTGGAGAAAATTATTCTGAAGTCATTGCTCGCGGTAAAAGTTTTGGTCATGATATTGCGCTGAAGTTTAAGGCGGATGATAAAGTAATTGCCGTAAGTCACGGTGCGGCCTTAGGGGCAATTATGGGAGGATTATTAGGCTATCCGCTGTCAGATATCAGGCGCAACGGCGGCTTAAGCAATACCAGTCTGACGATTTTAGAAACAAAAGATAAAGGCAAGACTTTTGATGCTTTAGTTTGGAACGAAACAGGATTTTTAGGTAGAAAAATGGTGAATTCAGATTCATTATGATAGAGAAAAGAAAAGCAGCAAGTAATTCCGAAGTTGTTCAAAAAAAGATACACGAATTAATTACTCACATTGATGAAAAGCCAGATAACAGTGAAAACTATTTAAAATTGGCCACCTATTTAATAAAACAGGGTAGCAGCGATCAAGCTACGGAGTTATTAGAAAAGGCTAAAAATCTGGTTACTCATCCGCAGGATTTAGATTATGATTTGGCAGTGTGCTATTACTTGCAAGGTGAATTTAAAAAGGCCTTAAATATACTTAACCAGATTCCCAACGATGATTTAGTTTTATACCAAAAGGCTCTCGTTTTTTTCAAAATTGGACAAAAGCAAAAAGCACTTGCTTATGCTTTAACGATTAAACAAAGAGATGCCAAGACGTGTGAATTGATAGGAGATATTTGGCTTAGTCTTGGGGAAATCAATCAGGCAGAGTCAAGTTATAAAAAAATCAGGAAAGAGCAAAGGACGGCAAAAGTCAATTTCATGCTGGGAATCACAAGTTTGACACAAAACCGTCTAGAAGCAGAAAAGTATTTTGCCAAAGCTAAAGCGCAGGATCCCAAAGTTTTTGCCCAAGAAGAGCAAAAGTATGCTTCTGCACTAAAATTAATAACTAATGCGAGAAAGAAAAAATGACAACTTTTACCGGAAAAATTAACAGAATAGTTTTTGAAAATGACCAGGATCTATATAAGATACTTGATGTCACCATAATTGGCAAACTAGAAAAATACGATCGTGATGAAATTAAAGTTACCGGTAATTTTGGTGATGTCCAAGTTGGTGCAACTTATAGCTTTTCTGGCAGGCTAATTGTTCATAATAAGTTTGGCCTGCAATTTCGCTCAGATAACTATAAACTGGCTTTACCTCATGAAAAAGGCAGTTTAATCAGCTACTTGAGTTCAAGTAAATTTCCGGGAATCGGTAAAAAGGCAGCCAGTGCAATAATTTCAGACTTAGGAATGGATGCACTAACAATTTTAAAAGAAAAACCTGAAAAAGTAGCGACTTTGTCATTAACCAAAAAACAAAAAGATAGTCTGCTAAATGGTGTCAGCTTAATGGATTCTTATTCTGAAACTGTACTAAAATTAGCGCAATTTGGCTTAAATAAAAAAGTAGCTGGTAGACTTTACCAACTTTATCATGGTGACACTCTAACCAAATTGCAAGAAGATCCATATGCTTCTATTGCTGAAGTTACGGGCTATGCGTTTAAAAGTGCCGATCGAATCGGTAGTAAACTAGGAATTAGTTCCGCAGATCCTAAAAGAGTTAATGGCGCTATTTTTCAAATTTTACTTGATGAAGTTGCTAAAGAAGGTAATACCTACATCAAACTGGAACAGTTGCTAACAGAGGCTAGTAAATTGCTTCAAGTTGAGCAATTTGATGTTATAGCTGATTGCGTTAATAATCTCCAGCATCAAGGAAAAGTGGTGGTAATGGGTGAAAATGCAGCGCTGCAAGAAATATATGAAACTGAAACTGATATTGCCAACGCAATGAAAAATCTAGTGGAAAAAAAGCAAAAGAGTTCAAATTACAGTGAAAAAGAACTAAACCTTGCTATTACTCACGCTGAAACCAAGTTGAAAATTCATTATGATAATACTCAAAAAGCAGCGATTAAAAATGCGCTGACTAATCCCATTTCAATTTTAACGGGGGGCCCAGGAACAGGTAAAACAACTATCATTAACGGTATTCTGTTAGCATTGCGTGATTTAGCTAAAATACCTGCTTCATCTTTGTATAGTACGGATCCACCATTTTTGCTAGCAGCACCTACAGGTCGTGCAGCCAAGAGAATGGAAGAAATTACTGGAATTACAGCTAAAACTATCCATCGATTATTAGGACTAGGAATTGGAGAAAATGATGCAACTGATTTGAACGAGTTAAATGGTGAGATTTTAATCATTGATGAAATGTCAATGGTAGATATGTTTTTGTTTAAACAATTGGTTTATAGCATTAATGAAACTAAACATATTGTTTTTGTTGGAGATAAGGATCAGTTACCCTCTGTTGGTGCAGGAAATGTGTTTGCTGATTTGATCAAATCACAAGCTTTTCCCACTACAGTTCTCAAGCAAATCCACCGTCAAGGTGATGATTCCAGCATTATAACACTTGCTCATGACATTAATATGGGTAAAAATGTGCAAGAATTATTTCAGAAAACCAGCAACTATTCCTTCATTTCTTGTCCACCTCATGAAGTTGCTCACGTAGTTAGTCAGATTGTTGAGCGGGCTTTGGCAAAAGGGTTCAATCCCGATGATATTCAAGTCCTAGGAGCTATGTATCAGGGTGATGGCGGAGTAAATAATTTGAATAATGTAATTCAGGAAATTATGAATCCAGCTAAGCCTAACAGTAAAGTTCTGGAAGTACATGACGAGATTTTTCGTATAGGTGATCGTATTCTACAACTGCAGAATAATCCGGAAAAAGATATTTATAACGGTCAAATCGGTAAAGTTCTAGGAATTGATAACGAAAATTCGCAAAAGTGTATGGTTGCTGATTTCGATGATAGGGAAGTTACTTTTAGCAAAAAGGATCTTTTCGATTTAACTAGAGCATATGCAATTACTATTCATAAAGCCCAGGGTTCTGAATTTCCTTTAGTTATCCTTAGTCTGACTATGCAAAATTATGTCATGCTTAAGCGTAATTTGTTATATACTGCCGTTACCCGTGCAGAAAAAAATCTGGTTTTAATTGGTGACCCCCGTGCTTATGAAATGGCTTTGACTACTTCAGGTAACGATCGCAAGACTGGCTTAACTACTAAATTACAAGCGGTGTTAAAAGTTGAGCCCAAGGAAACTAAGAAGCAAATTCCAGCTAAAAGTGACCAAGATGTTGTACCGAATTCTGAAGAAATAAATCCTGAGAAAACGAATTATATTTTGACACCTGAATTGATATACTCTGGGCAGATAGATCCTATGATTGGGATGCAAAATATCAAGTTAGAAACAAGAGCGGGGTAAAAATTCGCTATGATAGGAAAAAATGCTGATTTGAATGAGTTTAAAAATACTCTGCAATTGTGGGTTAATAATCATACTCATGTTTTACTAATGGATCAAAATACTCTGGAAGTTGAAACAATTTATCGTGATTCTTTTAATGAGTCAGTTTATTGTTTTGTAGAAAGAACTGCAAAAGAAAAGTTTATTGTTAGTGATGACGGTCGTTCACTTTTCAAGCTTGACCCTAGTGCAAGTGACGTTGATTTGATCGCAACTATTGGTGATATATCGTTAACTTCGGAATTTGATTTTAATCTCCAAAATGGCGCTATTAGTGCTAAAGCTGACAGACAAACTTTAATCGACACCATAATGCGTTTAGCGCAACTACAAGTAAATATTTCATATCTTAATTAAAAATATTTTTCAAATATAGTTTTCATTGCTTTTTTTTAAAATATAATGATTAAATTAGTAATATTATTTTATTTTAATCTGGGGGGAGCAAAGTCTATGACAATAGTTTTTGATCAGGTAAAGAAAAATTACGGTAAAAAGCCAGTTTTACATGATATTAACATTAAAATCCCTTTGGAACCTACAGTAATTGGTTTGGTTGGACCTAATGGTGTGGGAAAATCAACTATGTTAAGACTACTTGCAGGAGTACTAGAACCAACTGAGGGCACGATCAGGAATGATCAAACGAAAGGATCCTATTTTAAGTGGGCCTGCTTGCACACAAGTTTCGTTGCATCCGGAGAGAGGGGTCTTATGTATAGACTGAATACACTTGAAAACGGAATGTACTTTTCCTCACTTAAGGGAATTAGTACTAAAAGAACGGAAAATAATATTCGTAAGATGGCTCAAGATTTTAATTTTTCAAATGAACTTAATACTTTTTTTCAGAACTTGTCCACTGGCTTAAAGAAAAAAGCTGCTATTTTGGTGGGAGCAGCAATGGGAACAGAAGTTTTACTCTTAGATGAACCCTCAAACGGTTTGGACATAGCTGCTCAAGAGGATTTAGCCTCTTTTATTCTTGATTTAAAAAATAAGAATGGCAATATTATTTTTATTTCATCGCATGACACTCAGATGCTTTCTGGAGTTGTTGATCATTATCTTTTTTTAAGGGATGGCCAAATAGAGAAAAATATTGAACATAAAATGGACGAAAATGACCTAATTTCTGAGTACCGTGGAATTTATAAGCGAAAGTAGGAAACAAAATGAAAAAAATCAAAAAGCTATTTAATATTTTTTTGATACAATTATATTTAGAGCTAAAACTACAAATTCGTTATGTTAATTCTGCTATTAGTTCGCTTGTTTTATATGCCGGAGGTTTCTTAGTTGTTATCCTTTTCACCAACCCTGCCCAGTTGGGAGTTGGGCCAGGCATATGGTACCAAACAAGGGGTTTTATTTACCATTGTTGGCTTTTTGTTTTGGAGTATTGGTATTGCCTCATTGGGTGAATGTAGTAACGGGGTGGAGACTGATGAGCGAACGGGTCTGCTTGAAAGTGAAACTCAATCCGTCTTTCCCTTGTGGGTTCTATACTTTATTCAAACTTTGGCAGAAAACTTATTTGTTTGGATCTATCTCTTAATTATAGGACTTGTAGCCTCGTTTTTTTCAATGTTTACAGTAGCGGAATTATTAAAAGCTATATTATTGACGTTTGCTTTTTCCTTAATTTCCAACTTAGGAATGTTTGGCATCGGAATGATTTTTGCTTCTGGCTCCATTAGACTTAAAAGAATGGGACAGTGGGCTACTATTTTGCAGGCTTTATTGCTAATGTTGTCAAATGTTTATTTTTCAGTATATAATGCTTTTCAGGAGGTTATTCCTTACGTGGGCGGCATAGAAATAGTGCGGCAAATATTTCTTGGCCATGGAGTTTCATTGTCGAAACTGATGTTATTTATAGTGGTAAATGTAATTTGGTTCTTGCTTGGCATTTTAATTTTCAATTATTGTATAAAAAAAGAGCGCAAAAACGGTTCATTTGACGCATTTTAAGTTAGAGAAAGGTGATATTTATTTTAACGTTTGAAAATGTTAAATGGGGAACAAAAAATTATTTTAAAGTAAAAAAATTATATTTAAGTGCATTTCCAAAAAAGGAGCGGTTTCCAATTATTGGCTTGCTTGCAATGGATCTGCAAAAAAGAGTAAATTTTCAGGCCATTTATGATCAGAAAAATTTTATAGGCTTAATTTTCTGGACTTATGCGAAGCAAATCATTTATATTGGCTATTTGGCAGTAGATCCAATCTGGCGTGGCAAAGGCTATGGCAGTGAGATTTTAAATCTAATGAAAAGAAACCATCCAGGTCAGGAAATTGTTTTAGACATTGAACCAGTTATTAAAACAGCAAAAAACTACACTCAAAGGATCAATAGATTATTATTTTACAAACATAATGGCTTCAAACTAACTCAAGATAATTTAGTTGACGCAGGAGGTCGCTATTCGATTTTAACTTCAGATAAACACTTTAAAAAGCGTAGTTTAAGTCAACTGCTTGATCATATGAGTTTTAATTGCTATAAGTATAAAATTGTGAAAAGGTAATAATAACTAGCGGTCTAAATGACTGATATTAAAAAGTGTATATCTTATTAAGGCAAATGTAGTCAAACACAAAAAAACCGAGCATAGCAAATGCTCGGTTTTTTTGTGTTTTCTTGGTAGTGACAAAACTAATTTTTTTAGCGTAAAAGATTAAAACTTGAAACAGAAAAATTAATGTTAAAAATATTACGTTTAATTTCTTCCCCATCTACTTGGGCATATTCTTTTTTTATTGTTGTTACTTTAACTTTATTAGTTTCAAAATAATGAAATTGAGGGTCATTGACATGTGAGCCATCTTTAAGGAGGTTGATAAATAGTTTAATCAATTTGGCTAAGCTAAATTTTTCAACCACCACGGTGTATATTTTATGGCTGTCAATTCTAGCACTGGGTAAAAGGGGCAGACCTCCGCCCAAATAGGGATGATTAGTTGTGGTAACCATGAAAGCATCGTCAAAATGGAATTTTTGACCATTTTTTTCAATATCGACAATAAAAGTATCTTGCTTGGTAACAGTTGCTAAAACATTACAGCCGTAAATTAATTTACCTTCACTAAGATGATTCAGAACCTTTTTCAATTTTGAAATATTACTATTATGGTTGACAAATGCGTCAAAGCCAATGCCAAAGCTATTGGCAAAATAATACTTCTTATTAGGGGCAATATCAGGAAAAATAAAAGTCCCGCAGTCTATCCGCTCTGGTTTAAATTCTTGTTGTAAATGATCTATAATAACTTTCGGATCATTAGTTAAGTTAGCAGCGCGCGCAAAGTCATTACCTGTTCCTGCAGGTAGGTAGGCAATAGGAGTTTTCGGATTTTGGGATCTTTTAATTCCGTTTAGCACCTCATTAAGAGAACCATCACCACCGATTACTAACAAAATTTCCGTGGGTGAGTGCTTTTGGTCACCATATTCTTGCGCAATATAAATAGCTTCCCCAGCATAAGTACTTTTTCGCAAGTCAAAGTTAATGTTTTCATTGATTAATAAAGCTGTGGTTTTCTTGAGTGCTTTTTTGGCACGCCCGTTACCAGCTACTTCATTAACCAAAAGATGTATTTTTAATTTGTTATCCATAAAATTTCATTCATTACATAAAAAGCCCTTAAAAAGGGCTTTTCGTTATTTTTTCTCAACTAACATTGGTAAAATCAGCGGCCGTCTTTTTGTCTTAGAATATAGAAAATCAGAAAGGTTAGTAATAATGGCATTGCGAATTACACTGTCTTTAGGATGCTCCGTTTTGTCCATTTCAGACTTTATAATGTGATAAATATGCTTTTGAGCCTGGTTGATTAATTCAGTAGATTCCCGCATATAAACAAAGCCTCGACTCAAGACATCGGGTCCAGCTAAGACACGTTTGTGCTTGTAATCAACTGTTGCCACTACAACTACTAAACCGTCTTCGGATAAGACCTGGCGATCATGAACGACGACATTGCCTACATCGGCTGTGCCAGATGTATCAACATAGACATCGCCAGCTGGAATATGACCAGCTATGCGGGAGCCTTCTGGTCCAAAACAAATGACTTCACCATTTTCCAAAACAAATGTATTTGCGGCTGGAACTCCTGCTGCTTGTGCCAATTCAGTATGAATGACCTGCATGCGGTATTCACCGTGAACCGGAATCATGTACTTAGGTTTTGTTAGACGAACCATCATTTTTAATTCTTCTTGACCACCGTGTCCTGAGGTGTGGACATTATTAATGCGGCCATGAACCACGCTGGCGCCACCTTCCATTAACTTGTTAATCAAATGATTGACACTTAACGTGTTGCCAGGTATTGGGTTTGAAGAAAAAATCACTGTATCGCCGGGCTGTAAACTAATTTGTCTGTGGGTTCCATTTGCTATTCTGGAAAGAGCAGCTAAAGGTTCGCCTTGTGAGCCGGTACATAGAATCATCACTTGTTCAGCTGGTGTGTGATTTATTTCATTAGCATCTACAATCAAACCATCAGGAACATTCAAATAGCCTAAATCAATGCCATTTTGCACACCGTTTTCCATACTGCGTCCAAAAATGGCAACTTTACGTCCAGTATCTATTGCTGCCTGGATAGCAGTCGATACGCGGTAAAGATTAGAGGCAAATGTAGCAAAAATTATGCGACCGTGGATCCCCGTAATAATGTCATGCAGCGATTTAGCTACAAAACGCTCGGACTTAGTAAATTGGGTGACTTCAGCGTTAGTTGAATCGGATAATAGAACTAAAACTCCCTCGTTACCTAATTTAGCCATCTTTTGAAAATCCGGAGCAGGTTGGTTCATTACCGGTGTTAAATCAAATTTGAAGTCTCCCGTAAATACGACTGCACCTAGCGGGGTATGAACAGCTATGCCTAAGGTATCCGGAATAGAGTGAGTGGTTCTAAAAAAAGTAACCGTTAATTTCTTGAATTTAAGTACAGTGTCCTCGTGCTCTTCGTGTAATTCTGTTGTTCGTAAAATGCCGTGCTCTTCAAGTTTGCCCTTAATTAAAGCTAAGGCAAATGGGGTGGCATATACGGGAATTTCCGGAATCTTTTCAAGCAGAAATGGTATTCCGCCAATGTGGTCTTCGTGTCCGTGGCTAACAACTAGAGCTTTAATCTTTTTGCGGTTTTTAATTAAATAAGAATAGTCAGAAATCACATAATTAATACCAAGGAGATCATCTTCAGGGAACTTAATCCCGCAATCCATAATAATAATTTCGTCTTGGTACTGTACACAGTACATATTCTTGCCTATTTCGTGCAACCCCCCGATTGCGACGACGGCAACTTCATTATTTTTTATTCGCACAGATATTACTTCTTACTCTCAAAAGAAGTTAGCTTAAAATCAGCATGCTCCTTTTCGTAAGTCAGTGAATTGCCGGCTAATTCTTGGATGAGTTCAATATTATAGGGGGTATTTTCCTCAACCATAGTCCTTGCGGCGACCAAATTTTCTGCCTCAAGGTAAAGAGTTTTAGTTGTTTCCCGTCTAGGATTGACAACCTTGTCTTTTTGATACAAAACTTTGTAGATCATATTTGTATTCTCCTTATTCAGTTAATAAAACGTTCTAATTTTGGACAGCTTAAAGCTTCCAATAGCTAGTAAAATTCTACCATACATGCAAAAACAAGTATAGAATCAAGTTTTGCCAGCTTTATTAAAAAAGCCGTCAAAACAATAGCTGACGACATAAATATTTGTGAAAAATTAATAAATGACTACGGTATCTTCATCTAATTTAAATGGGTCTTGTTTATTGATGCGGTCATAGAAAAGATGACCCCGCAAATGTTCAATTTCATGTGACGCTACGATTGCAGGATAATCCTTTAACCGGACTGTTTTTTCTTCACCAGAAACAGTATAATAATGAATTTTCAATTTATCAGGACGGAGCACATAGCCATCAATTACTTTATCAACGCTCAGACAGCCTTCACCTTCGCTTAAACAAGCCTGTCTGACAGATTCGGACAAAATTTCCGGGTTAACAAAAGTTTCCTTGAAAACTATTTCATTTTGATCATTTGGTACTAACAATGAGGCCATCTGGACGCTCTCACCAACTTGAGGTGCGGCTAAACCAACGCCAGCACGTAATTGGTGCTTTTTGGCAATTTTAGGATCTTGGGAGTTAATCAGATATTCCATCATTTCTTTTGCTAAATTTTGATAATGTTCGCTTAAAGGAAAAGTTAGTGGTTTGGCTACCTTGCGTAATACCGGATTTCCATCTCGGGTAATATCTTTCATTAAAATCAATTACATTCACTCTTTCATAAAAGTTTATAGTTATATTTGTAACATAAAATAAACTAATTTGTCTGCTTTTTATTCTATACTAAATTTTTAATTTGAAAAAGAGGGATAAACGTTGACCCTTAAACAGTTAGGTGGTAAAATCAATGAGCGTAAATATACAGATATGAAACACTTCGATCAGCATGTTTTTGACGTGCCGCCGAAACTGTGACCACGTCACAGTTTTTTTATTGAGGAGTGGAGGAGGAATACTTTTGTCAGAAAAAAGAAGAAACGATATTAGAAATATAGCTATCATAGCGCACGTTGACCATGGTAAAACTACTTTGGTTAACCAATTATTGAAGCAATCCGACACTCTCCCTGAACATATGGCTCTGGAAGATCGGGCAATGGACTCCAACGATATTGAGCGTGAGCGTGGTATTACTATTTTATCTAAAAATACTGCGGTTAAATATGGTGACACTACCATCAATATTTTGGATACTCCAGGACATGCCGATTTTGGTGGTGAAGTTGAACGAATCATGCATATGGTCGATGGTGCTTTATTGCTGGTTGATGCTTACGAAGGAACTATGCCGCAAACTCGTTTCGTACTAAAAAAGGCATTAGAGGCTGGAGTTAAGCCCATTGTGGTTATCAATAAAATTGATCGTCCTGGTGCTCGTCCGAAAGAAGTTCTTGACGAAGTTTTGGAATTATTTATCGAACTTGGTGCTAACGATGAACAACTTGATTTTCCAGTCGTTTATGCATCGGCCTTGAATGGTACCTCATCCTATGATCCAGATCCTGCTAAACAGGAAGAAACGATGAATCCTATTTTTGACACTATTATTAAGGCTATTCCTGCGCCTATTGACAATGCTGATGAGCCTCTGCAGTTCCAAATTACAATGCTTGACTGGGATGATTATGTTGGTCGAATTGGCGTTGGCCGTATTTATCGCGGTAAAGTTAAAGTTGGCGATAATATCACTGTGATGAAGCGTGACGGTTCTACCCAAAACTTTAGGGTTACCAAATTATTTGGTTTCTTCGGTTTGAAGCGTAATGAAATTACTGAAGCTAAAGCAGGGGATATTATTGCCATTAGCGGTATTAACGATATTTTTGTTGGTGAGACTATTGCTTCTGCCGAAAATCCGGAAGCATTGCCACTTCTTAAAATAGATCCGCCAACTTTGCAAATGGACTTTGTTGCCAATGACTCACCATTTTCTGGTCGTGAAGGTGATAAAGTTACGCCTAAGAAGTTAGAGGATCGACTAATAAAGCAAACACGTACCGATGTGTCGTTAAGAGTTGAGCCGACAGACCAATTGAATGCCTGGACTGTATCTGGTCGTGGTGAATTGCACCTTTCAATTTTAGTTGAAGAAATGCGACGGGAAGGTTTTGAATTACAATTATCAAGACCAAAGGTAATTTATCGTGAAATTGACGGCAAAATGTGTGAACCATTTGAAGCTGTCCAGGTTGATACTCCTGATGAATATGTTGGCTCTGTCATTGATTCTCTTTCACAAAGAAAAGGTGAGATGAAGAATATGACTTCAACTGGAAATAATCAAACCCGTTTAGACTTTTTGGTTCCTTCTCGTGGCTTAATTGGTTACAATAATGAATTTATGTCCCAAACCGGTGGCTACGGCATTATGAACCACAGTTTTGATTCATATAAGCCAGTTGTCAAAAATTGGGAACCGGGCCGGCAAAATGGTGCTTTGGTGTCAATTAGCCAGGGCAAATCAACTACATATTCTCTACAAACTGTTGAACAACGTGGTGAATTATTTATTGGTGCTGGAGTAGAAGTTTATGAAGGGATGATTGTTGGCCAATCTTCTCGTGATCGTGATATTGCGGTCAACGTTATTAAAGGTAAGAACTTAACAAACACTCGTGCTGCAGGTAAAGACCATGCCGCTGCAATTAGAACTCCTAAGACCTTAACTCTAGAAGAGGCTATTGAATTTTTAAATGATGATGAATACTGTGAAGTAACTCCTGATTCAATTAGATTAAGAAAGAAAATTCTCAATACTTCAGAAAGACAAAAAGCTGATAAGAAACGTAATAAAAAATAAATAAATGTTTTAGAAGGGCACTCACTGATGAAGTGGTGCTCTTTTTGTTTTATAATGCTTATAATAAAGGTAGATTAAGTTACAGAAGGAGAGGTCGGCTAGTGCGGCAAAAACTTCACCATTTAAATTACAATATTTTCATACCTTATATTCTCTTAGTCGTTTTTGGAATAGTAATGGTTTATTCGGCTAGTTCGGACATATTATTAGTTAATGGCTTTAACCCGGCAATATATGGTATTCGCCAGGCTCTGTATGCCGTCTTTGCCGTTTTTGTCTGCTGTGCTCTGTGCTTTTTCTTAAAACTAGAAATTTTTAAGAGTCGCAAATTTGTTATCTGGTTTTTAGGTCTTAGTTTTTTGCTGCTCATTTACCTAATTCTCTTGAAAATTTTTAAGGGATCTGCCGCAGCTGTAAATGGTTCTGTTGGCTGGATTGATTTAAAGATAATAAAGATTCAACCATTAGAAATTGCCAAACTCTCGCTGATAATTTATTTAGCATATTTTTTAGACCGTCATGATGGAGCTTTTAAAAAAGGCCAAATTATTCATAATTTATATAGGCCAGCAATCTTAGCTGCTTTTATGATGTTTTTGGTTATACTTGAACCGGATTTTGGCGGTACTGCTATTTTAGCCATGATTGTGATTATCATGTTTTCTGTTTCTGGTGTTCCTGCTAAAAATGCAGTATTATGCTTAATTGGTATTGCAGTTGGAATATATTTGTTTATCTTCCTGGTTATCAAATTGAATCCTGCTTTCTTACAAAATAAGTATCAGTATCACCGTTTTATGTCTTTTCTGCACCCTTTTGAACTTGAGCAAAAGGGTGGTGCGCAGCTAGTTAATTCGTATTATGCTATTCATAATGGTGGTTTGCTCGGGGTAGGATTGGGCAATAGCATGCAAAAACGGGGCTATCTTCCGGAACCATACACAGACTTTATTTTAGCTATAATTGCAGAAGAAATTGGGGTTATTGGTGCTCTAGTCATACTAAGTCTTATGTTTTATCTGATATGGAGTATCATGGAAGTTGGTATCCATGCCAGTTCTCAATTCAATGCTCTGGTATGTTTTGGAGTTACTACAATTATCTTTATTCAAACTCTGTTTAATGTAGGGGCCGTGCTTGGTCTATTGCCTATAACCGGGGTCACATTACCTTTTATTTCCTACGGTGGCTCTTCCTTAATTATCTTATCGGCTGCTATTGGGATTGTACTGAACATATCAGCAAATGAACGAATCGAAAAAGAAGGAAGTTTTAAATGAGCATCAAGCAAGACTTAACCAATAAAAATATTAGCCAAAGACTGAGCATTATTGTTTATTTAAATTCAGTCAGCAATCAATATAAGCTAAGGCATTATGGTGATATAGTATATTTTTCTAAAAAATTAGGTTATTGTATTTTATATGTAAATCAAAATGAAATCGAGCAAGTTATGCGGAATCTGAATGCACTTGATTTTGTCGACAGGGTTGAAAAATCAAAATGGGATCAAATTGATCTTTCAAGTGATCATATTGAAAAACAAATTACGGCTTTAGCAGCAGATGCTGAAAGAAAGTTACAAGAACGTCAGGAAAATACAGAACAACTATTATGAGAATTATTTCTGGAAAATATGCTAAAAGAAATTTATTTACTTTAAAGAGTCAAAAGACAAGACCGACTAGTGATAAAGTTAAAGAGTCACTGTTTAATTCATTAGGTCAATCTTTTTCTGGTGGTGAAGTTCTTGATCTATATGGTGGAAGTGGTGCTTTAGCAATAGAAGCCGTTTCGCGGGGTTGTCAGCATGCTGTGATAATAGACATTAATTACCAGGCCGTAGCAATTATTCGCAAAAATGTTGCCTTGACCAAAGAGCCAAACCTTTTCTCTGTATATAAAATGTCCAGTAAAGCCGCCTTGAGTAAATTGGCTGAAGATCGACAGAAATTTGACTTAGTTTTTTTGGATCCACCATATGCTAAGCAAAAAATTGCGTCTGATATGGCAAAAATGCGTGATTTAGCTTTGCTACATCATGGAGCAATAATAGTAGCTGAAACAGATGATCGGACTGATTTAGCAGCAGTTGCGGGTTTTGAGCTTATTAAAGAAAAGCACCTGGGTAAAACTATTATCCGTTTTTATCGAAAGGAATAAAAAATAATAATGAGTGTAGCAATTTTTCCGGGCAGTTTTGATCCTGTTACTAATGGACATGTTGATGTTATTGAGCAGGCAGCTGCAATTTTTGATAAAGTTTACGTAGTAGTAATGGTTAATACGGCTAAAAAATATCTTTTTAAGGATAACGAAAGGCAAAAATTATGCCAAGCTGCTGTTAAAAACCTGCCAAATGTTGAAGTCCTGCTAAAGCCTGATCAGCTGACAGTTAATGTAGCACGAGATTTACACGCAAATGTTATCGTGCGGGGAGTCAGAAACACTACAGACTTCTTATTTGAACAACAGATTGCGGAAATGAACAGAAAAATGGCAAATGATATTAGTACAGTCATGCTTTTTACTAAACCGGAAAATAGTTATGTTGCATCTAGTATTATTAAAGAAATTGCCCAATTTAATGGTGATTTTAATAGTTTCTTGCCCAGCGAGGCTGCAAAGGCTTTAAAGGAAAAATTCTCATGAATAAAGTAGAAAATCATGCTAAAAGAAATAGTAAAACACGTAAATGGCTGCTTTTTATTCTGACTCTTTTTCTAGTTTTTATTGGGTTGAACTGGCCGACAAATTATTATATTGAAATGCCGGGAAGCGCAGTTCCAGTAGGACAATTTGTGAAAAGTAAGGCCAAGGCGCCCAATAATTTCTATCTTGTTACAGTTAGTGAAACTAGCCAGCCGGCATCAGTCTGGGAGTACCTTTTTAGTTATACTCAAAAATATGCCAGTCGCATTCCCAAGTCTGAATTACTGGGTAATTCAAGTAACAGTCAGTATCAGGAACTACAAAATTGGTATATGCAAACAAGTCAGCAAAATGCACTTTATTGTGCGGCTAAAAAGGCAGGCCTTAAGCCTAAACTGCATTATAAAGGCGTATATGTGATGCAGGTGCAAAAGGGTTCCAGTTTTAGAAATAAGTTGCAAATAGGAGATACCGTTTTGGGAGCAAATGGTCATAAATTTCGCTCTACTGAAGAAATGATCAATTACTTTCAAAAGAAAAAGATTGGCTCTGAAGTTGTGATTAATGCTTTGCGTGAACAGAAAAGAATAGATTTTAAAGGCAAAATCGTTAAAGTTGCAGGGACAGGAAAGCCAGGTATTGGCATTCAATTGGTCGAACATTTACAGGTAGAAACCAATCCTCAAGTAACGATTAATGCTGGCGCAATTGGCGGTCCTTCAGCTGGTTTAATGTTTACCTTGACCAGTTACGAAGTCTTTTCAGGTAAACACTTAGCTCCAGGACATAAAATAGCTGGGACTGGAACTATCAGTCCTACTGGCAAAGTTGGCATGATTGGCGGTGTAGATAAAAAAGTAGTAGCTGCTGACAAAGCCGGCGCTGAAGTGTTTTTTGCCCCGACGGATACTGCAGGAATGAAAAAAGTCACCAGCAATTATTTATTAGCTAAAAAAACAGCTAAGCAGATTGGTACTAGAATGAAAATTGTTCCCGTTCGTACTTTTGATGATGCACTCCATTATTTACAACGAAAATATCAATAATTACTAAAAGCCCAAGTTTTTGGGCTTTTTTTGCGTACTTATAAATGGGGGTTGAAAAAATGAACTGGGAAAAAATTAAAGCTTTTATTGAGGAACACAAACAATATTTTTTCATTGGGATAGTCCTTTTGGGCATTGTTCTAGTAGTTTGGTCTCAAAGGCCAAACTCAAATGACACTTTTGACGAATTAGATTATAAAAATGAGAATACTGTGCAAAATAAAAATCAGTCCGGCAGTGACGCAAGTAAACAGTTGTCAAATACTGAATCTGTTACCAAAAAGGTAGCCGCGACTAAGCCTAAAGATGTGACCTGTGATATATCAGGCGCGATTAATCACCAAGGCGTCTACACTTTAAAAAGTGGAGCACGTTTAAACGATTTAATTGCGGCCGCAGGGGGGATTAAGAATAATGCGCAGCTAAAGAATGTTAATCGAGCATTGATATTGAAAGATCAAGATAAAATTCACATTCCATACAAAGGTGAAAAAATTAAAGCAGAACAAGTCGTTGAATCGGTTTCTTCCAATGCTTCTAATTCTGCCCCTGAGACAACAAATGACCAAACTAATGCCGGTAACAAGGTGAATATTAATACTGCAAACGTAAGTCAACTGCAACAACTAAATGGTATTGGTGAAAAAAAGGCTCAGCAAATTATTGCTTACCGTCAAAAAAGCGGAGAATTCAAATCTGTTGAAGATTTAATGCAGGTATCAGGAATTGGAGAAAAGACTTTTGCTGCGCTTAAAGACCAACTGGAAATTTGATATTCTGCGACCTGGGTTTTTCCTGTTACTGGCCTTATTACTAATTAATTTAAGTTTCTTGGAATATCAATGCTATACCTTTGTGCAAAAATGTACTTGCCTATTAATAGTTTTTTATTTAGGTTTTTTACTTTTATTTAAATTTAATTCTTTAAAATGGCTAATTTTTATTATTCTTTTGGCAACTATTTTTGGTTTTCACTCTGACATGAGTAAAACTAATTTTGCACTTAAACCTAATACAGCTATTACCTTTTTTCCAGACAAAATGAAGATTTCTGATGACTGGTTTACGGTTGAAGGGCAGACGACTGGAAGTAAGATTTTAGTTTCTGGTAAATTGAGTTCAAGTCAGCTAAAGCAATTAAATTATGGCTATAAAGTTATATTACATGATTTGTCTGGTGAGGTTAACCCAATTGAACCAGCTTCTAATTATGGAGAATTTGACCAGCAAAAATATTACCGCAGTAAAAAGATTACTCAGCAAGTTAATTTAACGAGCTTTAAGATTCAAATTAAGAAAGGAGGATTAGCAAATTACCTACATTACTGGCGTTTTCAGTTAAAGAAATTTTTGCAAAAGTTTCCACCGATTTTGTCTTTTTTTAGTAATGAACTTATATTGGGAGAAAGCCCTGACCAGAAATTCCAAACAATACTCAATAATTATCGTGACCTCGGTGTCATTCATATCTTAAGCATTTCTGGTTTGCATGTTGGTATTTACACGCTAGTAATAAGCACAATGTGCTATTACTGTAAATTAACTGAAAAAGAAACTTTCATTTTTTGCTTGTTTATCTTATTAGTCGGTATTTTTCTAAGTAATGGTCAAGCTGGATTTATTAGAGCGAGTTTAACCTATATCTTGGGGCAAATTTTTTCGTTGCATAAGCTAAAAATTAATAAGGCAGATCTGCTAGGATTAACGGCTGTTTTGCATATGTCCGTCAATCCTCGACTCATGATGAGTACTGGAGCTCTTTTAAGTTACACTTTAGCCTTGGGCCTTGAAATGACTAAAAGCCTGACTAAGTTTAGACAGTCCTGGGCTTTAAACAATTTGTTATTGCCACTACTTTTATTTCATTTCTTTCAGTTTAATCTGCTAACGGTCTTTTTTAATTTGTTGGTTGTGCCATATTTTAACTGGGTTGTTATGCCTTTGACTTTTTTTAATTTAATTATCTTTAGCATTAGTTCACGAAGCAGTTACTTTCTTGAAAAGATACTTGAACAGGGAGAGAAAGTAATTGCGAAGGTTTCTAATAGTAAAATTGGTCTTTTAACATTCGGGAAAATTAATTGGTGGCAATGTCTGTTTTTATTACTGTTAACTGCTATATTGTTAATGTTAATAAATGAAAAGTCTAAAAGTCAAAAACTGATCAGACATCTTTTTAAGCTGGCCTTAATTATATACGGACTAATCTTCTTAACGATTCATTTTCCCCTCAAAGGTCAAGTAACTTTTATTGATGTAGGACAGGGAGATAGTATCTTAATTTCTACGCCCATTTTTAGGCATGTTTATCTCATTGACGTTGGTGGAAAATTAAATTTTAACGGTAAAAAAATAACCCCACAGATCAATAAAATCACTGTACCTTTTTTAAAAGCACAGGGAATAAATAAAATTGATGGAATTTTTCTTAGCCATCAGGATGCCGATCATGTAGGGGACTTAAGGCCACTTTTGAGTCAAATACGAGTAAAGAAATTGTATATGGCGGAGGGATTGATCAGAAATCCGTCATTTCGCAAAAGAATAATAGGCCGGATTCAAAAAGAACAGATTGTACAGCTGCTAGCCGGTGAAACAATAAATGAGCCACAAATTTCTTTCAAAGTTGTATACCCCTTTAAGCCAGGTATTGGTAAAAATGAAGATTCACTTTCGTTACTATTTAGATTAGCAAACAAAAGCTGGCTTTTTACTGGAGATCTGGGCCAAAAAGGGGAACTGGAGATATTGAGCCGTTATCATTTACATGCTGATTATTTTAAGTTAGGACATCATGGAAGTCGAACCGCTTCCAATAAAGAATTTTTGCAAGCTTTGCAACCAGAAAGAGTCTTTATTTCTGCTGGCCGCAAGAATCGCTTTGGGCACCCTCATCCAGAAACTATTGCTACTCTTCGAAGCCAACATATTCCATGGGCTTCGACTCAGGACTGTGGTATGATAACTTGGAACTATGGTGTTTTAATAAAACCCAAATTTAAAAGATTTTTGCCGGTGATTAAAAAATGACATTACTTTCTTTATTTAAAAACTCAAATAAAAAAATTTTGCATACTTTAATTAATGGAAATGATAGTTTTTTAAATGAATATCTAACTAGCTCGTATATACATGATGAGATTTTCGCAGACTATGAAAAAGTTTCCGTTGATTGCGAAGCAGAGGGGCTAGACGAATTAATTGCTGATCTTACTGAATCAAGTCTTTTTAGCCAGAAAAAAGTAATAACAATTAAGAACCCTTTTTTCTTAACGTCAAAGGTTCCCCAAAAATATCAAAAGCAGATCACCCAGCTGCAAAATATTTTTGTAAATACTGCAAAACTTGAAGATATCATAGTTATTATCGCCTCTTATGAAAAATTAGATCGGCGCAAAAAAATAACGAAGTCTGTCACGCAAAATTTTAACGTTGTTGAGACTCAAGTTCGTCCTTATGATCTGAATAAAGTAATTAAAGCAATTATAACGACCGAGGGCTATCATATTACAAATTCTGCTGCAACATTGTTGCTTGAATGCAGTGACCAGGTTTTAGATATAGTTTTAAGTAATTATAATAAGCTGAAGATGGTAGCTGTTGACAGAAATATCACTACTGAAATAGTTGAAAAGAATGTTGATTTATCACTAGCACAAAATATTTTTGCAATTTTAGATTCAGCTTTAGCCCAAAACTACCAAGAAGCTATCATTCGGTTAAATAATCAACTTCAAAACGGAAATAATCCAATTCAAATACTTGCGGTTTTTGAAAACCAATTAGAAATGATTTTGATAGTTAAAATACTTAAAGCAAGAGGGAGAAGTGAAGCTGAAATTGTAAGAAAACTTGGTGTTCATCCTTATCGTGTTAAGCTGGCGCTAAAAAATAAGTTAGCAAAAGAAAAAGTAGCACAGCTATTAGAGCAAGCAATTAAACTGGATTATAATTATAAAAATGGTCAATATCGAGCCGATAATTTTTTGAAGCTCTTTATTCTTAATGTCTAATTACGTATAAATTTTGGTAAATAAAAAGACAGAAATGATTTTCACTTCTGTCTTTTTGATTATCATTTAATCAAATTATTATTTTGCAAGTTTAGCTAAACGGCTCTTATCACGGCTAGCTTTATTCTTGTGAATAAGTCCTTTTGAAGCTGCCTTGTCAATAGCACGAGCAGCAGCTACATGTAATTCGGAGGCGTTATCAGCACCAGCAGCTTGAGCAGTCTTAAACTTCTTAACGGCAGTTCTTAACTTGTTCATTTGAGCAGCATTGCGCTTTCTAGCAGCATCTTGAGTCTTAACACGCTTAATAGCTGATTTGATTTGTGGCATAAAATTCACCTCCATTGATCGTAATTCTACTTTATAGATTATACTGAAAGATAATTGCAGATGCAAGATAAATTATACTTGCTTTTTAAAAAAATTGTCTGTATTATACTATTGTTGTGAACCGTTAACGCTGTTTGCACGCTCACACCTGACGGTTAACGTTGTTAACGGCAATTATTTTAGTGAAAGGTGAAAATATTATGGCAATTTCAAAAGCTGAAAAAGATGAAATCATTCAAAAATTTGCGACTCACGAAGGTGATACAGGTTCAACTGAGGTTCAAGTGGCAATCTTGACTACAGATATTAACAATCTGACTGAGCATATGAGAAATCACTCACATGACCACCATTCTTATGTTGGCCTGTTGAAGAAAATCGGTCACCGTCGTAACTTGCTTCGTTATTTACAAAACAAAGATATTAATCGTTATCGTGAATTAATTAAGAAGTTAGGCTTACGTCGTTAATTTTAATTGAGATCTAAAAAAGCTGGTTCGAGTATTGAATCGGCTTTTTTATTTTTGTCATAATACCATTTTATGCTAGAATAAAAAAAGATACTTTTTACGTTGTGATCATCTGATCCATAAATAACAACTGAATAGCAATTAAAGAAAAGGAAATATAATGACTGATCAAGTTAAAATTATGATTCTGAGCGGTGTTCGTGAGCAAGGAAAAGACATGTTCGCTGTTCAAGTTAATGATGAAATTTTTGTTCTTGATGCCGGCCTTAAATATCCCGACAGTACATTGTTTGGAATAGATCTGGTTATTCCAGATCTGGATTTTTTCGAGCAATATGGTGATCAGGTAGTCGGCATCTTTTTGACACATGGACATGCAGATTCAATTGGGGCACTACCTTATATTCTACGAAAATATGACATTCCAGTTTTTGGCTCCCAATTAACAATTGAATTGGCCAAAATAACAGTAAGACGTGAGAATAAACGGTGTAAAAACAGTCTCTTTCATGTGATTGATGCGGAAACAGAGATTGAATTTAAAAACGCTAACATCTCTTTTTTCCCAACTACGCATTCCATACCTGATTCTCTTGGCATTGACGTGCATACTCCAGCTGGAGAGGTGGTTTACACAGGCGATTTTAAATTTGATCCTTCCGCTGCTCCTAAATACCGGACTGATCTGGATCGCTTAGCTGAAATTGGTCAAAAAAAGGTCCTGGCTTTATTAAGTGACTCTTCAAATGCAGAGGCAGCTTTACCAAATGTTGCTGAACAGGACATTGGAGATTATGTTACAAATGTTTTTCGTAATGCAAATGGTCGGGTAATTGTTGCTGCAAAAGCCTCGAATTTGATTAGAATTCAAGAAGTTTTAAACGCTGCCTATCAAACGGGTAGACATGTTTTACTGACTGGAAGAGATTTAGCCAAAATCGTTCGTACTGCAATGAATCTGGGTTATTTGAATGTCCCTAAAGGTTTATTAATGAGGGTTAAAAATTTAAAAGAAACTCCAGATGAAAAGACAGTTATTTTGGAAACCGGTCAAATGGGTGAGCCCTTAAATTCATTGCAAAAAATGGCTAAGAACCGTCACAGCATGATCACAATTCATAAGGGAGACCTAGTCTTTATTGCGACGACACCTTCTCATTCTGTGGAAACGGTTGTGGCACAAACCAGTGATCTGGTTTATCGTTCTGGTGGGACCGTTATTCAATTAGGTAAGGCAAAGCATACCAGTGGACACGCGACAGGCCGTGATTTGCAACTACTTATTGATATTTTGAAACCGCAATTTTTAATTCCCGTTATTGGTGAATATCGACTGCTTGAAGTACACAAGGACTTGGCTATTAGGGCAGGAATGGATAAAGATAATATTTTTATTACCAAGAATGGAGATTGCTTAAACTACGATTTCAATCAAAAGCGCCTTTATTTAACAGATCCGGTCCCAGGTGAGGATACGATGATTGACGGTTCTGGCATCGGGGATGTTGGTAATATTGTTTTACGAGACAGAGAAGTATTATCAGATGACGGTATTTTCATTGCTGTAGTCACAATTGATCGCCGTAAGAAAAAAATTATTGCTCAACCACAAGTTACCAGCAGAGGCTTTGTTTACATTAAGGCCAATCAGCAACTGATGCGTGACAGCATTGAACTGATTAAAAAAACTATCACTAATAACTTTGAACATAAAAAATTTGATTGGACTGAAATTAAGCAGGATGTTCGAAATGATTTGGAAAAGTTTCTATACCGCAAAACGAATAGACGCCCAGTAGTTTTACCAGTAGTAATGGAAGTTAACCAAAACCGCCATCGTGCTATGCAGAAGAGAAACAGCAAGAGCGAGTTGCCCAAGAAAGAAACTCATCATCCTGTTGATGTCAATAAAACCGGTCAAAGAATTATCAAGAAAGATAAATAAATGACCTCATTAAGTCAAAAAAATCTGCTTAGTTTAGCCCAAAAATCCGCAGCAAAAGGAGATTTTGCTCAATCAATACAAAATCTTGAAGAGGCATTAAGAATTGGACCAAGTAATGAAGTCGTACTTAGTCTTTGCGAGCTTTATCTCAAAGATAAACAAAATTATTCAGCTTATGAGCTAATTAAAGAAGAAAAAGACTTGTTTACTAATCCTAAAATTTTTCGCGAATACAGTAGAATTCTGAAAATGAATCACTTTTCTATTGAAGCATTAGAGGTAAAAAATATTACTGCCTATGAGTTACCGGATTTAGTTGAACCTGTTAGTAAGACGAAGCAGCAGCAAATAATGGTTACTTTCAAGCAAAAAAGCAAGCCGACAAAATTTGATTACGAACAATTATTTAAGTTAGATTTACCAAATTTTAAAAATTTTGCTCAGAGTTTGTTGCTGGATCCCAGTTTAAACTTTGCAATTCGTCTGGTTTTAATTGAGGATTTGTTTCGACTGGGACTTCAGGAAACATTTAGGGTTTTGGTATTGGGGCAGGAAGAGCAATTTATTCCACAAAAAATAAATTTACTCGAAAAAGATGCGATATATCGAGAAGTTGTATCAGGCATCGGCTCTCGGTATTATCATAAACCGAGCCAGCTTCCTGCAGTTTTAGGCGAAGTAAATTTGATTTTAGGCAGTCTTTATCCTAAACTATATAAGTATGTTGATAATCCCGACAGTTTTGCCAGCGATATTGCTTCTTATATTGAAAATCATGATGGCCGAAGCAATCAAAAACTGTTTGAGAAAATCGATAATAATATATCCGAATAAAATTGGATAAAATGTCTTTACTTTTTCAAAGTATTTAGTATAATAGCAAAGGACGTTTTCATTAGGCATGGCTCTATGCATTAAAATACTAGGCATTTGCCTATGAAAGTAGTACAATATTCAACAGAGAACTATCCGTTACTTACTCAACGGACTTCTTGCAAATTTACAGGAGGGTCATTTTAATGGCAGAAAAAGAACATTACGTTAGAACAAAGCCACACGTAAACATTGGTACTATCGGTCACGTTGACCATGGTAAGACCACTTTAACAGCGGCTATTACTAAAGTTTTATCAGAAAAGGGCTTGGCTAAGGCAGAAGATTATTCAGAAATCGATGCAGCTCCAGAAGAAAAGGAACGTGGTATTACTATTAATACCGCTCACGTAGAGTACGAAACTGAAAATCGTCACTACGCCCACATGGATGCCCCAGGTCACGCCGATTACATCAAGAACATGATTACTGGTGCCGCACAAATGGATGGAGCTATTTTAGTTGTTGCCGCAACTGATGGTCCTATGCCACAAACTCGTGAACACATTTTACTTGCTCGTCAAGTTGGTGTTAACTACATTGTTGTTTTCTTAAACAAGACTGACTTAGTTGACGACCCAGAATTAATTGACTTGGTTGAAATGGAAGTTCGTGACTTGTTGACTGAATACGATTATCCTGGTGATGACATTCCAGTTATCCGTGGTTCAGCATTGAAAGCTTTACAAGGTGACAAGGAACAAGAAGAAGTTATCATGAAGTTGATGGACACAGTTGATGAATACATTCCAACTCCTGAACGTCAAACTGATAAGCCATTCTTGATGCCAGTTGAAGATGTCTTCACTATTACTGGTCGTGGTACTGTTGCTTCTGGTCGTATCGATCGTGGTACAGTTAAGATTGGTGATGAAGTTGAGATTGTCGGTTTGGTAGATAAAGTTCTTAAATCAGTTGTAACTGGTTTGGAAATGTTCCACAAGACTTTGGACTTAGGTGAAGCTGGAGACAACGTTGGTGTATTGCTTCGTGGTATTGACCGTGACCAAGTTGTTCGTGGACAAGTTTTGGCTGCACCTGGCTCAATTCAAACTCACCACGAGTTTAAAGGCCAAGTTTACGTTTTGAAGAAAGAGGAAGGCGGACGTCATACCCCATTCTTCTCAGATTACCGTCCACAATTCTATTTCCACACTACAGATATTACTGGAGAAATTGAATTACCAGAAGGTACTGAAATGGTTATGCCTGGCGATAACACAGAATTTACTGTTAAATTAATTAAACCAGCAGCCATTGAAAAGGGTACTAAATTCACTATCCGTGAAGGTGGTCGTACTGTTGGTGCTGGTCAAGTTACTGAAATTCTTGACTAGTTCGTTAAAAACAGTTTAAAAAGATGTACTTCTTCATAGAAGTACATCTTTTTTTGCCTAAGTTTGTTTTTTGCGAGCGTTTAATGTAAGATAATTTAGTATGTAACGATGCAATTTAACTTGACATTGGAGGTATTTAATTAATGTCTGTAAAATGGAATAAAACCGATAAAACTACCGGTGAACTTACTTTTGATATTCCCCAAGCTGATGTAAAGCGTGGGCTAGATCAAGCCTTTAAAAGGGTAAAGGGCAGCCTGCGTGTTCCTGGCTTTAGAAAGGGACATGTTTCTCGTGTGATCTTTGATCAATATTACGGTGAGGAATCATTATATGAAAATGCATTAAACATTGTGCTGCCAAATGCTTATTCTGCAGCGGTTAAAGAAGCTGGTATTGCTGCCGTAGGTCAACCCCAAATTTTGCCGGTTTCAATGGAAAAAGGTCAAGATTGGCAAATGAAAGCCACTGTTACTATTGAGCCAGAAGTAAAATTGGGTGAATACAAGGGAGTTGAAGTTCCAAAACAAAACACTCGTGTATATGCTAAAGATGTTGATGCCAAATTAAAAGAAGAGCGTGAAAAGAACGCTGAATTAGTATTGAAGAAGAGCGCAGCTGCTAACGGAGATACTGTTACTATTGATTATAAGGGAACAGTTGATGGTAAGGCATTTGAAGGCGGCTCAGCTGATGATTATTCACTTAGTTTAGGTTCAAATACTTTTATACCAGGCTTTGAAGATCAATTGGTTGGTCATAAGGCCGGTGACGAAGTTGATGTTGTTGTCACATTTCCTGAAGACTATGGTGCAAAAGACTTAGCTGGTAAAGAAGCTCATTTTGCTACTAAGATTCATGAAGTTAAAACTAAGCAATTGCCTAAGCTAGATGACGAATTTGCTAAAGATGTAGACGATTCAGTTGATACTCTTGATGATTTAAAAGAAAAAATCAAGAAGGACTTAAAGTCTCAAAAAGAAGAGGCTGCAAGAGACGAAATCGAACAAGCTGCTATTGAAGGTGCAGTTGCTAATGCTACTATCGATAAGATTCCGGATGCTATGATTCAAGAAGATATCGACACGCAAATGAATCAATATTTAGGCAATATGCAGCGCCAAGGCATCAGCCCTGAAACATATTACAAGATAACTAATACGACAGAAGCACAATTGCGTTCACAATTCAGTAAAGATGCTGAAGAAAGGGTTAAAACTAACCTTGTCCTTGAAGCTATTGTCAAAAAAGAAGATATTAAAGCTTCACAAGAAGAAATTGACAAGGAAATTAAGGACCTGGCAGCCGAATACAACATGGATGAAAAAACTGTGCGCAATACTTTGACTGATGATATGCTTTCACATGATATCAATGTTCGTAAGGCTATTAAAATTGTTGCTGACAGCGCAAAGCAAGTTGCTAAATCCAAAACAAAAAAAGATGAAAAAAAGTCTGACGAAAAATAAGATTTTAATATCTAGGTAAAAAGGTGGTGTCAAACTGCCTTTTTATTTTTCTCCAAGCAAATAATTCATATACATAGCGCAATTTATGCTAATCTAGGACTTGTAGATATTAGGAGGAAAAGAATGGCATCACAATTTACTGATCAAGAGGAAATAAGATGTTCCTTTTGTGACAAAACACAAGATCAAGTTAAAAAGATGATTGCGGGTAACGGGGTTTATATTTGTAACGAATGTGTTGATCTGTCTAAAAGAATAATTGATGATGAACTAAAATCTGATTCTTTGAAAAAAGCACAAGATTTACCTAAACCAATGGAAATCAAAAAGCAGCTTGACCAATATGTTATTGGCCAAGAGCGTGCCAAAAAGATTCTTTCAGTAGCCGTTTATAATCATTATAAACGGATTACTCAAATGGATGTTGACTCTTCAACAGAATTGCAAAAATCGAATATTGCTTTAATAGGACCAACTGGTTCTGGCAAAACTTATTTGGCACAAACTTTGGCACGAATTTTGGATGTGCCTTTTGCGATTGCTGATGCAACGACTTTAACAGAAGCCGGTTATGTCGGTGAAGATGTCGAAAATATTTTGCTTAAGCTTTTGCAAAATGCCGATTACGATATTGAACGTGCAGAACGTGGCATCGTTTATATCGATGAAATTGATAAGATTTCCAAAAAATCTGAGAATGTTTCAATTACAAGAGATGTTTCAGGTGAAGGCGTTCAACAGTCTTTACTGAAGATTTTGGAAGGAACTGTTGCTTCTGTTCCCCCTCAGGGCGGGCGTAAACATCCCCAACAAGAGTTAATTCAAATAAATACTACTAATATTTTATTTATTGTTGGTGGAGCTTTTGACGGTATTGAGCAAATCGTTAAAAGTCGTCTAGGCAAAAAAATAATCGGTTTCAGTGCCGAAAAAGAACTTAATAAGGTTCAAGATGATTCCTGGATGAAACATTTGACAACCGGGGATCTCGTCAAATTTGGTCTGATTCCAGAGTTTATTGGACGTATTCCGATTATCGCAACACTTGATAAACTTGACAGAAACGATCTTGTAAGAATTTTAACCGAACCAAAGAATGCTTTGGTAAAACAATATAAAAAATTGCTATCACTTGATCAAGTTAACTTGGAGTTTACACCAAGTGCTTTGAACGCTATTGCAGATTTGGCAATTGAACGCGATATGGGGGCTCGTGGTTTAAGAACCATTATAGAAAATGCAATGATGGGTATTATGTATCAAACACCGAGTGAGCCTGATATTGAGAGTGTCAGAGTTACAAAAGAAGTGATAGAAGATAGTGCCGAACCGGTAGTATCTCGTCGCTCAAATGATGAACAAGACGACGGAGAAGAAATTAAGGCAGCCAATGATCATTAAAAATAGCTCGTATGCGATTAGTGCCGTGCGTGAAGACCAGTATCCAACAGATAATTTGCCTGAAATCGCGCTTTCCGGTCGTTCAAATGTAGGTAAATCCAGCTTAATAAATACACTGCTGAGTCGCAAAAACTTAGCAAGAACATCAGCACAGCCTGGGAAAACTCAAACACTAAATTTTTATTTGGTAAACCAAGAATTTTACTTAGTTGATGTACCCGGTTATGGTTATGCTAAAGTTTCGCAAAAAAAGCGACAGCAGTTTGGAACTATGATTCAGGATTACCTTGAAACGCGAGCAAACTTGCAAGGGCTAATTATCTTAATGGACTCACGGCATGAACCTACCAAAAATGATGTGGCCATGTATAATTATGCACTTTATCTGAATTTACCTATTTTGATAATCTGTACCAAAATTGATAAGGTCAAGAAAAATCAGCAAAATCAAGTTATTAATACTTTAAAACAAAAGATAAACTTAAATTATGACAATGTAAGTGCAATTACTTTTAGTTCTGTTCAAAAGTTGCATGTAAAAGAAGTATGGCAATGGATAGAAGAAAATCTGTAAATTTGTAAGAAAAAATGGTTCTCGTTGTAGAACCATTTTTATTTATTATCTTTGACTTTCTGATTGTTTTTAGATATTTTTTTCTTTTTATCTTCAGGAACAGTAGCAAATTTATCAAATAATTTTTCTAATTCATCTTGTTTTTTAAAAGTTAAACCCATAATAATTTTCCTTTCTATTTTTATTATATTAAAAATAGCATTAACAAGCTAGAAAAACAGGTTTTAATTAACTTGAAATAATTAATTTTATGTAAAATAATTTATAATAAAATATTTTCATCCTTTACTTAATCTGATTCGTTAAGCAAAAGCAAATTTCAAATTACGAATTGTATGTTAAAATATGATAGCGAATTTGGGGGGAGTGATTTTTTGGCAACTCAGTTAATTGAAAACAAATTAAAACTTTTGCCGGCTAAACCAGGCTGTTACTTAATGAAAGATGTTAACGGTAAGGTAATATATGTCGGTAAGTCGAAAAATCTTAGAAGCCGTGTACGGTCATATTTTAAGAGTACCCAAGTTGGCAGAAGGGCAGAACTGGTCGAAAATATTCGCGATTATGATATTATCACCGTTTCAACCGATAAAGAAGCCTTTCTACTTGAAGTAACTTTAATTAAAAAATACCAACCGTATTATAATGTGCAGTTAAAGCAAGGTACTGGCTATCCCTATATTGAGATTACTAACGAGCGGGATCCCCAGACCAAATTAACTAGTATTATTAGAAAAGACGGAGGCTATTATTTCGGACCGTATCCAAATGTCTACGCTGCACAGGCAACTCTTAAGTTTATTCAAAAAGTTTTCCCTTTAAGGCGCTGTCATGGCAAACAGGGAAGACCTTGCCTGTACTATCATATGGGACAATGTTTAGGTGCTTGTTTTAAAACAGTACCAAAGTCTGTTTATGAGGCACAAATAAAAAAGATCAAAAGCTTTTTAAACGGTGATATTGGCTGGGTTAAAAAAGACCTTAACCAAAAAATGGCTGTTGCATCCAAAAATCTTGAATTTGAGCGTGCTGCCGAAATTCGTGATCAACTTAATTACATTGAAGAAACAGTTGAGAAGCAGAAAATTATTTCTCACGATAATACTCAACGTGATATTTTCAATTTCTACGTTGATAAATCATGGATAGCTATTCAAATTTTCTTTTTAAGGCAGGCAAAGTTGCTTAGAAGTGAAACCAGAATGTATCCTTTGACTGATACTAATGACCCCGAAGATACATTTTCCTCATTTATTGTTCAATTTTACGGGCAAAGAAACAGAATCGTACCTAAAGAAGTTTTAGTACCTGCTAAAATTGATAATGAAGCCCTAAGTGAAGTTTTGCATGTACCGGTCAGAACGCCTAAGAGAGGGCAAAAACGGTCTTTGTTAAATATGGCTAAGGATAATGCCAAACTTAAATTAGATGAAAAGTTTCGTCTCTTAGAGCTGGGCAATAGGAAAACTAAAGGCGCACAAAAAGAAATTTTCGATTCTTTAGGACTGCCATATGGTCACGTGATTGAAAGCTTTGACCATTCGCATATTCAGGGAGCCGACCCCGTTTCTGCTCTAGTTGTCTTTAAAGACGGTGAACCTGATAAAAATTCCTATCGCAAATATAAACTAAAAGGTGAAGTAGAACACCAAAATGGTGGCGATGAAGTGCGCAACACTCGTGAAGTGGTGCGCAGAAGATACAGCAGACTACTTAAAGAACATAAACCCATGCCAGATTTGATTTTGATGGATGGTGGCCAAATCCAAGTAGATGCTTGTGAGGATATTTTACGCAATGAATTAAATCTTAATATTCCTGTTGCCGGTATGGTAAAGGATAACAAGCACAGGACTAATCATTTACTTTATGGCGATCCTATTAATGGTATACCCTTGAAACTAATTCCTTTAGATCCTAAATCTCAAGGCTTTTATTTAATGACTAGAATTCAAGATGAAGTACATAGATTTGCAATCACTTTTCACCGAAGAACACATGCTAAAAATGCTTTGTCCAGTAAACTAGATGCGATCAAAGGAATAGGTCCAAAAAGTAGAAATAAGCTTCTAAGACAATTTGGCTCTCTAAAGAAGATTAAGGAAGCTTCTATTGACGAGTTACGTTCTGCTGGTTTAACTTTGCCTCAGGCGCAAACAGTTAAGTTAACCTTATAACAAGTGATATTAAACATAATAGTGTGGTATAGTAATGTAGTTAAGAAAGACGGAAGGAGATTCTATATGCCTACATTTGTCGATCAAACTAAGATTGAAGTCCAAGCTGGTAAAGGCGGAGACGGCATGGTCGCTTTCCGCCATGAAAAATATGTGCCGAATGGTGGCCCTGCCGGCGGCGATGGTGGCCGCGGCGGAAGCATTATTTTTGTTGCCGATAGTGGCCTTAGAACATTAATGGATTTTCGCTATCGCCGTAAGTTTAAAGCAGAAAATGGTGAAAATGGTCGTATTAAGTCCCAATATGGTCGCGGAGCTAAGGACTTATACTTAAAAGTGCCAATTGGAACGACTGTTTATGATTTCAACACTAATGAAGAAATTGGTGATTTAACTAAGAATAAACAAGAATTAGTTGTTGCCCGCGGTGGCCGTGGTGGTCGCGGCAACATTCACTTTGCAACGAGTGTCAATACTGCGCCCGAAATTGCAGAGAATGGGGAACCGGGAGAAGACCGTGTTTTACGCCTGGAATTGAAAGTTTTGGCTGATGTCGGACTGGTGGGCTTTCCCTCAGTTGGTAAGTCAACATTATTATCAGTCGTAACTAAGGCTAAGCCGAAGATTGCAGCGTATGCTTTTACCACCCTAACACCAAATTTGGGTATGGTAATTTTACCTGATGGCCGAGATTTTTCAATGGCTGATTTACCCGGCTTAATTGCAGGAGCCAGTCAGGGAGTCGGGCTCGGTCTACAGTTTTTGCGTCATATTGAGAGAACAAAAGTAATTTTGCACTTAGTAAGTATGGATCCTAACAATGGGCGAGATGCAATCAAAGACTACCAGACTGTTAGGCAAGAACTACTTGAATATGATCAAAGTCTTAAAAACAGGCGCGAGATTATCGTAGCTACTCAGATGGATCTTCCAGGTTCCGCTGAAAAGTTGCAGCAATTTAAACACGACTTAGAAGATCAACAAATTAAAAAACCTGTATATGCTGTTTCCAGTGTGACACATCAAGGCGTTGATCAGTTAATGCAGGATACAGCATCACTAATAGAGCAGGTAGAAAAAGAGCAGCAAAAGCAGGAACCACAATCTCAGCAAGTTGTAAAAGAATATAAGTATCAAACACAGCAAAAGAACACTTTTACAGTCACAAAACTGGAAGATCATGTTTTTGAAATTAAAGGTGAGAGTTTGGAAAGACTAGTAGCTCGAACCAATCTCGATTACCAGGATGGTGTCATGAGATTAGCTAGAAAGCTTAAAAATCTAGGAGTAGATGATGCTCTGCGTGAAAAAGGAGCCGTTGACGGCGATGATGTAATCATTGGCTCATTCAATTTTGAATTTGTCCAATAAAGTAGAAAAGTTTTGAAAAATATGGCAAAAAATCGATACATTACAGGATATTCTGGACTTAGGGCTTTAGCGGTAATCGGTGTGATACTTTATCACCTCGACCCTAATACTTTTGCAGGCGGCTATCTTGGTGTACCGATTTTTTTCGTACTATCAGGATATTTAGTTACCTGTCAGATGCTTAGGTCATATGAGGAAAGTGGCTTTTACGATACTAAAAAGTTTTACTTGAGCAGATTAAAAAAGATTTATCCGCCATTAATTGCGGTATTATGGCTATCTGCGGCATATATAATTCTGTTTCAACGCAATTTATTGGCCAAGTTAAGTCAAATAGTCGTGACTAATTTACTCAATGTTTATAATTTTTGGCAGATTTTAAACGGACAAAGTTATTTTGAACGTTTTGCAGCTAATGAATCACCTTTTGTTCATTTATGGACAATGTCCATTAACGGTCAGTTTTACATATTATGGCCGCTAGTTATTTTTTTATTAGTGAAGTACGGTAAAAAGAGAAAAAACATTTTTAAAATTATTTTGTTTTTCACTTTACTTTCTGCAGTTGAAATGACGGTATTGTACAACTCTGGCGCCGACATCAATCGCATATATTATGGCACCGACACTAGATTTTTTTCTTTGGGCTTAGGGGCGGCTTTAGCAGTTATTTGGCCAATGGACAAGTTAAAAACTACTATAAAGCATAATGATTCAATTATTTTGGATATCATTGGTATGATTTGTCTCGTTGGTATAATCGCTTTGCTGTTTAATCCGTTAATGGCTGCTGAAAAGCCCTTTACATATTGCGGGGGAATGCTTTTGTTTACGCTGCTCGTAACTGTACTTGTTGGTATAATTGCTCATCCGGCAAGTCGCTGGAACAGGTGGTTAACTAATCCAATTTTTAACTGGATTGGATCTCGAAGCTATGAAATTTATCTTTACCAATTTCCCGTAATGATATTCTTTGAAGATAAAGTTTTTGACATGGCCGATCACGTGCAACTTTACCATCTAATTGAGCTTGTTCTAATCATTTTTTTAAGTGAAGCTGCGTACAGGCTGGTAGAAAAGCCTTGTGGAAAAATTTCAGGGCAAAAAGTTAAAAAATACTGGCAACAAATTTGGGATAAAAACACTAAAAATTATCTAATGAAAGCAAAAGCGGTACTGGCAGGTTTAATTTTTCTTACAGGGAGTACTGCAATTTTGATTTCACCAGCAGTTAAAGCGCAAAACTTTAATCAAAGTCAATTAGCGCGCAGAATTAGAGCTAATCGCAAACAACAAAAAAGAGATAATAATGAGTTAATAGCACAATATAAAAAAATTAGGCCTAAAGAGCAAAAAAAAGCTAAACTATTAAAAGAAGCTGAGCGAGCTGCAAAAAAGCATCCCGTTAATAAGTCTTTTACAAAATTTGGTATTTCACAAACGGAGTTACAGTTGGCACGAAAGGTAGAATTAACTGCAATTGGTGATTCTGTCATGGCGGGTTCGAGTGCAGACTTAAATCGTCTGCTGCCTAAAGCTGTGATTGATGCCGCAATTTCCCGGCAGCTGAATGTTTCCTTTGGCTTATTAAAACAATATCAAAATAAAAAAGTTTTAAGTAAAAATGTCTTAATCGGCTTAGGAACTAATGGCCCTTTCAAAATGTCCGATATAGATGATTTGATGAAACAATTAGGAAATAAACGACAAGTATTTTGGATTAATACCTATGTGCCGGCTAAACCCTGGCAAAATGAGGTTAACGGCTTATTAGCCAAAGCTGCAAAAAAATATCATAATTTTGTAGTAATTGATTGGCACGCTGATGCAGAAAAGCATCCTGACTGGTTTTATGAAGATAGAACACACCCTACGCCATTAGGATCGAAGCATTATAGCGTCTTAATTGTTAAAAAAATAGTTGAAAAAGCTAAGTATTAGATAGGAATAAGATGGAGTTACAATTTTTAGGAACTGGGGCAGGACAACCTTCAAAGAAACGTAATGTATCAAGTATTGCGCTAAAAATGCTTGATGAGATCAATGAAATTTGGTTATTTGATGTGGGAGAAGCAACACAACACCAAATTTTACGAACCAATATTAGGTTGCGTAAAGTCACCAAAATATTTATTTCCCACAATCATGGTGATCATATTTTTGGGCTACCGGGATTACTGGCAACGAGATCTTTTCAAGGTGACGTGGGACCAATTACCATTTATGGTCCTGCTGGCTTAGAACAATTTGTACGGACAGCTTTAAAAATTTCTCGTACAAAAATTAGTTATCCAATCAAATTTGTCGTTTTGGACGAAGGTGGGTTAATCTATCAAGGAAAAGGTTTTAGAGTTTATACAGAAAAATTAGCCCACCGAATACCTAGTTTTGGCTATCGTGTAGTTGAAGATGATAAACCGGGAGAACTTTTAATGGATAAATTAGCGCAATATAATGTACCTAATGGTCCGTTACTTGGTAAACTTAAAAATGGGGAAGAAATAACTCTAGAAAATGGTACTATATTAGATGGTAAGAACTTTTTGGGACCTGATAAAAAGGGCAGAATAGTTACTATTATCTATGATACGCGCTCAACTCCTGCAATAGCCCAGTTGGCACAAAATGCGGATGTTTTGGTACATGAATCAACTTTTGCGGGTAATGAAACTAATTTAGCTCATTCGTACTATCATTCTACAGCCGTTGAAGCAGCAAAGATTGCACGCGATAATAATGTTAAATATTTATATTTAAATCATATTTCTGCCAGGTATTTGGGCGCTAAGGCTAAAAAATTGGAAAATCAGGCACAAAAAGTTTTTTCAAACACTAAATTAGCTAACGATTTTGATCGGATTGTAATTCCTATGAAAGGGGAAAAAAATGAGTGATTCTCTTAGAAATAAAGTAGTGGTAATTACTGGCGCTTCCAGTGGAATAGGTCACTCTATTGCGCTCGAAAGTGCTGGTAGAGGCGCAACGGTTATTCTGATTGCCAGAAATAAAGCTAAACTGGAAAAAGTGGCTTCTGAAGCCCATGAATTGTCGGGAGCTGCTTCTTATACAATAGTAACGGACATGAGTCAAAGTGACCAAATTGATGCTGCTTTTACTGAAATTATTAAATTAACTAAGCATATTGATTATTTAGTCAATTGTGCTGGTTTTGGCAAATTTGAAAACTTTGTGGAATCAGATCGGCGCGAAGTCACTGCGATGTTTCAAGTTAACGTTTTAGGATTAATGTATTTTAGTCGTTTAGTGGGCCGCCTAATGATGGAACAAAAATCAGGTCAAATCATCAATATTGGTTCAATTGCCGGCAAAATTCCTACTGTGAAATCGGCAGCCTACAGCGCGTCAAAAGCGGCAGTTATTCAGTTCTCCAATGTATTGCGGTTGGAGCTAAAACCATTTGGTGTTAAGGTGATGACGGTTAATCCTGGCCCTGTTTACACGAATTTTTTCAATATTGCAGATACTAGCGGCCATTATGCCGACAATGTGCAAAAATTTATGCTGGATCCCGATGATGTTGCTTGGCAAGTAGTTCATTTCTTCGGCAGTAATAAACGGGAACTGAATTTACCTGTCAGTCTGGCTGTTTTGGCGAAATTATATAACTTGTTTCCGAAGATTGGTGACAAGCTGTCCCTTAAGTTTGCTTCCAGAAAGTAGTGCGGATTATGAAAAGTAAAACTAGTCAAATTAAACTTATTTTTACCTTAATTTTAACGTTATTGGCAGTGGTATTCGTTGTTTTGAATACTAATAATGTGGCTATTAATTTTGGCTTGTTCAAACTGAAATTACCTTTGATCATTATTTTAGTATTAATGATTATAATCGGAGTTTTGATTGGTTACTTTTGGGGCTCCTATGGTCATAATCAAGACAAGAATAACTAATATAGCTTGATTTATTTGGGATACAATAGTATCATTAACAAGCGTGAAGTATTTTGGGCGCTTAAAAGCAGCCTAAAATCGTAATTCTACAAAAAAGGAGATCAGTTAAATGGCAGTTCCTAAAAGACATACTTCTAAGCAAAAGAAACGTTCACGTCGTGGTCATATTAAGTTAACTGTGCCAGCAATGCACTATGATGCAACTACTGGTGAATATCGCTTAAGCCACCGCGTTTCACCTAAAGGATATTACAAGGGTCGTCAAGTTGTTAGTCAAGCTAACTCAAATGACAATCAATAATTAAGAGGCACCAAGAAGCGGTGTCTTTTTTTGTGCCAAAAGATACTGCTTTTTACTTGCTTAGTTTGATTAGAAAGATTAAAAAGACGAAATGAAATTAGTAATTTTACATTCCAGCGATATTCATGGCTTTATTATGCCTACTGACTATCAAAACCAGAATGATTATTCAGCTCCTTTCGGACTTAGCCGGCTAAAAAGCGTGATAGAAGAGCAGAAAAGAAAATATGGACCTGAAAACGTGATAATTACGGATGCAGGTGACAGCCTGCAGGGTTCACCTTTAGCAGCCTATGTTCACGAAAGCAAAAATAACTCTGCATTAAAAAAGTTTGCTGAGTGCTATAACCAAATTAACTATGATGCGCGCTGTTTGGGTAATCATGATTTTAATTTTGGCTTGGATTATTTAAAACAGTATCTTTCATATAGCAAAGCGCCCTTTGTAAACAGTAATATTTTAGCTGAAAAAACTGGTCGACCGGCTTTTGGTCAAGATTATATCATTATAAATAAAAATGGCATAAAGGTGGGAATTATCGGAATTGCTACGCAGAGAATACCTTTTTGGGAACCAGCAGAACATGTTGCAAACTTGAAATTTAAGTCTGCTTTTGCACAGGTTAAGCATTTAATACCTTTTTTAAGGCCAAAAGTTAATGTTTTAGCTGTCCTTTATCATGGCGGCTTCGAGGCTGATATTGAATCAGGAATTAACACCGAACCAGCTACAGGGGAGAATGAGGGTTATCGTCTTTTACAAGAAATTCCTGAAATAGATCTAATGTTAACTGGGCATCAGCATCGCAAACTGAGTGCAGTAATAAATAAAACGGCGCTAGTCCAGCCGGGTTATCGTGGAGAAGCTCTGGGCAAGATAGTGCTGGAGATTGACAAGCATAGTAAGAAGATCAAAGCTATGTCAGCTGAATTAATTGATGTAAGTGCTTATAAGCCCGCTGCCGCAATTAATTCAGTCTGCCTATCTTTAGACAAAAAGACGCAAAAATGGCTTGATCAGCCAATCGCTCATTTAGATAATCCTGCACTTGTAGCAAATGCTAATCAGGCAAGAATTGAGGGTTCACCTTTTATCAATTTGCTGCAAAATATGCAGCTTTATTTTACTCATGCAGATATTTCAGCAACTGCATTAATGAGCGAAACTGCCAAGGGCTTTGGCAAAAATGTTTCAATGCGCGATATTTTGTTAAATTATCCCTTTGCTAATCAGTTATGTGTTGTTAAAGTAACCGGTAAGGAATTACGCCATATTGTTGAATACTCACTTAAATTTTTAACTAAAGATTCCAATGGCCAGGTTAGCTTTGCCCCGCAATATCAAAGTCAACTTTTTAATTTTGATTTGTTTTACCCGCTTGTTTATGAAGCTGATATCCAAAAACCAGTAGGTGAACGTTTGACAAAGTTGGAATTACACGGACAAGCAATTTTAGCCCCCAAGACATATCGCTTGGCTGTTAATAACTATCGTGCTATGGGTGGGGGGTTTTATCCTGAATACAGTATTAGTAAGATTGAGCAAATTGGTGATAAAGATTATATAGAAATGTTTCAGGAATACTTAACTAAAGGTCGACCTACGAGCGAAGTAACACATAACTATCATTTTAAATAAAGAAAAAAGTCATTAGCGAGTATGCTAATGACTTTTGTTTACTTAAGTTTTGAATATTTGCTCTTGTCTTTATGAGAATGTGCTGTAATTGTAGGAATAATTGCTGCAAATAGCAAGCCGAAGATTAAACCTACAATAGCAGCCTCGCCAAAATTAAAAACATGTTGGGTTAACGGAGCGGCAATAAAGCCTACAATTAGCATGTAAACGACGCTCCAGCAAATAGTTACAATATATCGACCCATAGCGTTTCCTTCTTTCATACCCTTGAATTCTAACAAATATTATGCAGGTTTTCAATCCAAAAGATAGCTTTTTGGTATACTAAATTATATGGAGGGTGACCCGAAAAATGAAATATGCTGCATTACAGAATCTTAGTTCTTTTACACTTTTAGAAAGTCCAGTAAAAATTTATGATTTGGTTACTACTGCCAAAAAATTAGGCTATGAAGCTGTTGGATTGACCGATGTCAATGTCACATACGGGTTAGTTAACTTTTTTGAAGTTGCTCAAAAAGTTGGTATTAAACCACTTTTAGGGATGCAATTAAGATTAAACGGCTTAATTGACAGTGCTCACCAATATGATCTGATAGCACTGGCAAAATCTGATGAAGGTTACCGTAATATTTTGCGTTTATCAAGTAGAATTAACCTTTTGACGGATAATGGCAATAAGCAAAAAATCTTAACTTTAGCAGATTTGACTAAGGATTTGCATGAACTGATTTTGATAGAACCGGCAAATTCTCACAGTGAGTTGTTGAACTTGCAGGTACAAAATGACAAATTAGGGACAGATTTTTTGCGACAATTAATCAGTTTAGTACCTAAGTCAAGTTCTCTTTATATTGGTGTCTATGGCAATGAAAAGCAAAAAAAATACATTCAATATGTTAAAACTTTGTCAAAGCAATTTGAAGTACCATTAGTTAGCGTTGAAGATACTTGTTACTTAAAACCGCGTGACCAGTTTTTACGCAAAACTTTGCAGGCCATTAAAAAAGGAGAGGTGTTACAAGATACTGCTGAACTGGCAAAGCAGTCAGGTTCACATTATTTACCAGCCGTTCAGGAATTAAGTAAGCGCTACCATGAACTAGACTTGGATGAAGCATTAAGTAATACCGGAAAGATAGCATCCTTATGTAATGCTAAAGTTATTTTTCAAACGCCTGTCTTACCGAAATTTAAGCAAAAAAAATTTACGAGCTCAAAGGATTACCTAAGGTATTTGGCCGAGAACGGCTTAAAGAGTCGTTTTAAGCAGCGCCAAGTTCCTGCAAGTTATCAAAAGCAGCTCAATTATGAGTTGCAGGTGATCGATCAAATGGGCTTTAACGACTATTTTTTGATTGTTTGGGACGTAGTAAACTATTGTCATCGAACTGATATTGTGATGGGTCCTGGCCGGGGATCGGCATGTGGATCTTTAGTTTCATATGCACTTAACATCACAGAGGTTGATCCACTTGAATATCATTTACTTTTTGAGCGTTTTCTTAATCCAGCTCGCCACGAAATGCCTGATATTGATTTAGATATTCCTGACAATCGCCGTGACGATGTCATTAAGTACATGTTTACCAAATATGGTATGGATCACGCGGCACAAATTCTTACTTTTGGTACATTAGCGGCCAAACAGGTTTTGCGTGATACCGGACGGGTTTTTGGCTTGCAGGAAATGCAATTGAGTGAATGGTCAAAAAGCGTGCCTTTTGCAAAGGGTAAAATTAGTCTGGCTCAAGCCTATAAGGAATCTAAAAAAATGCAAATGCTGGTAAATGCTAGTGATAGCAATAAACTGCTTTTTGAAACTGCCAGTGGCTTAGAAGGGTTACCGCGACACTACTCAATTCATGCTGCTGGTTTAGTTGTCAGTGATAATTCTATTGCAGCCATTTCTGGCTTACAGGCGGGTCAACTGGGGATACCGCTAACGCAGCAAACTAAAAAATACGTGGAAGCTCTGGGTTTGTTAAAGATTGACTTTTTAGGGTTAAGAAATTTGACTATCCTTGGAGATACAGCAAAAATGATTCGTGATCAAGGTAAAAAAATCGCTTTTAATCAGATTCCTTTGGACGATCCGCCAACTTTAAATATTTTTCAAAAAGGCGAAACAGAACTAGTTTTTCAATTTGAATCTGCTGGGATTCGTAATGTGCTTCGGGAACTGCACCCAGATAATTTTGAAGATCTGGTAGCAGTCAATGCACTTTATCGTCCAGGTCCAATGCAGAATATTAACACTTTTATTGCTCGCAAAAAGGGTAAACAAAAAGTCACATATCCTGATCCCAGTTTAAAGACAATCCTGGCTCCAACATATGGAATTTTAGTCTACCAGGAACAGGTTATGCAGACTGCTCAGGTTTTAGCAGGCTTTTCTTTAGGCGAAGCTGATATTTTACGCAGGGCAATGTCAAAGAAGGACCAAAAAGTTATTGAACAGGAAAAAGCTAAATTTATCTCTGGTGCTGTAAAAAAGGGTCATAGCACTCAAGTTGCCACTCGGGTATATGACTATATTGAACAATTTGCTAATTATGGCTTTAACCGCTCGCACGCTGTGGCATATACTATGATCGCTTTTTGGCTAGCTTATTTACAGGTTCATTATCCCGCTGAGTTTTATGCGGCTATGCTTAATTCCAATATCGGTAATCAAAATAAAGCAAGTGAATATATAATGCGAGCACAAGAAGATGGCGTTAAAATTTTGCCACCTGATATTAATAAAAGCTCTTTATGGTATCAGGTAATTGATGGTCAGATTTTAGTTGGTCTCAGAGCGATTAAGGGTGTTAGAATTGATTTTCTTAAAGAGATAATCGCTAAGCGTCAGACAAAACCATTTACTTCTTTAGCAGGCTTTTTACGGCAAATTGATACTAAATTTATTAAAGCCAATAGTATTACAAATGTCATTGAAACTCTTATTAAAGCGGGCTGTTTTGATCGGATAAACAAAAATCGTAACGAATTATTGCAAAACTGCCCTGAAACTATTGAAAATGTGAAATTGACAGGAGAAAATTTAGCTTTATCGGAAGGGCTGGGAGGCATACCCGTCAAAGATGCCCCTGAACCAAGTAAACAGGAAAAAGCAGTCATGGAGGTAGAGTCCTTGGGCTTTTCCACGTTAACATCACCTTTAATAACGGTAGAAAAATACGCGCAAAAGTTTAATGCAAAAGCACTAAGTGAATTTCAAATTCATGAAAGTGGCATAGCCGTAGGAAAATTAATGTCATTAAAGTTAGTCAGAACTAAAAAGGGGCAAACCATGGCTTTTGGCAATTTTGCCGATACGACTAGTAAGCAGGATATTGTAATTTTTCCTGGTGTTTATGATAAAATTCAATCGAATTTAAAGGAGGGTAATATTTATTTATTAGGCATTAGAGTTCAGAACAATCGTTTCGATTCGAGTAAAAAACAATATATTTTAACAAATTTAAAGGTTGTTAATTTACAAGAGTAGGGTTTTTGGTTAAGCGTTAACAAATAAGTATTGTTACCGCTAACATCAAAAAAGACCGTCAAATCAAGAATTTTAATCCTTTTTTGTGAGATTTTTTCGTGAAAGAATGTTAAAATTTAGTGGATGTGAGAAATTACACAATAAATCTTGATGAGGTGAATTCATGAAGCGAATTGGAATTTTAACGAGCGGTGGCGACGCTCCTGGCATGAATGCGGCTGTTAGGGCTGTAACTAAAACCGCTATTCATCATGGACTTGGTGTTGTTGGTATTCGTTATGGTTTTGCCGGGCTTGTAGCTGGTGACTTTGTAACCTTAACTGCTGAAAATATTGATCACATGATTAATGCAGGTGGTACTTTTCTCTACAGTGCCCGTTACCCGGAATTTGCACAAAAAGAAGTGCAGGAAAAGGGAGTAGAGCAATTAAAAAAGCATGACATCGATACTGTAATTGTTATTGGTGGTGATGGTTCATATCATGGTGCGCTGGCATTAACCCGTTTGGGAATTAATTCTATTGGGTTACCGGGTACCATTGATAATGATATTCCATACACTGAATATACAATTGGTCTTGATACCGCCTGCAATACAGCCATGCAAGCCATCGACAGAATTCGTGATACTGCCAGCAGTCATCACCGTGTTTTTGTTGTGAATGTGATGGGACGTGATTGTGGTGACATTGCTATGCGCGTTGGTTTAGCCAGCGGCGCGGATGCTATCGTCGTTCCAGAACGGCAATTTGATATTAAAGAAATTGCAGACAGATTAAAACGTGGTTTCAAAGACGGCAAAGACAATGGTATTATCATCTTGGCTGAAGGTGTCATGAATGCTGCTGATTTTAGAACCGAGCTTTTAAAATACGGCGATTTCGATTGCAGAGCCAATATTATTGGTCATATGCAGCGTGGCGGATCACCTACAGTTTTGGATAGAATAAATGCTACAAAGATGGGCAATTATGCGGTTAAGTTACTTCTTGATGGTAAAGGCGGTTTAGCTGTCGGCATGGAGAATGGCCAACTGGAAACCCACGATATTCTGGATTTATTTGATGAAAAACATGCCAGCGAAGAGTCGTTAATTGATATTAATGAAGAAATGACTAAATAATTAGTCGATTTTGGGGAGATTTTTAAATAATGAAGAAAACTAAAATTGTTAGTACCTTAGGGCCAGCTTCAAATGATATTGAAACTATTACAGCTTTGGCTAAGTCAGGCGTAAATGTATTCCGTTTCAACTTTTCACATGGTGATCATGCTGAGCATCTGTCACGGATGAAAATGGTTCGTCAAGTCGAAAAAGAAACTGGCTTAGTACTTGGTATCGCATTAGACACCAAAGGTGCTGAGATTAGAACCACTGATCAAGAAGGTGGCAAGTTTACCATTAATACTGGAGACCAAATTCGTGTATCAATGGACGATTCCAAACCGGGTAACAAGGACATGATCCATGTTACTTACGAAGGTCTTTATGGTGATACCCACGTTGGTGGTCATGTTTTAATTGATGATGGTTTAGTTGACTTATTAATTAAAGAAAAAGACGAAGAAAAGAAAGAGCTAGTTTGTGAAGCTCAAAACACTGGTGTTATCGGTTCCAAAAAGGGTGTTAATGCACCTGGAGTTGAAATTCGCCTGCCAGGAATTACCGAAAAAGATGCTGATGACATCAAATTTGGTTTAGCTCATGGCATTAACTTTATTTTTGCTTCGTTTGCACGTAAGGCACAGGATATCCTTGATATCCGTAAGTTGTGTGAAGATGCAGGTTGTGATTATGTTAAGATTTATCCTAAGATTGAATCACAAGAAGGTATCGATAATGCAGATGAAATCTTGCAAGTTTCAGATGGTTTAATGGTTGCTCGTGGTGACATGGGGGTTGAAATTCCATTTATTGATGTGCCATTTGTTCAAAAAGATTTAATCAAGAGAGCAAATGCACTTGGTAAGCCAGTTATTACTGCTACCCAAATGCTTGACTCAATGCAAGAAAATCCTCGTCCAACTCGTGCTGAAGTTTCAGACGTAGCTAACGCTGTACTTGACGGTACTGATGCAACTATGCTTTCTGGTGAATCCGCCAACGGTTTGTACCCAGTTAAGGCTGTTTCTGCAATGGCTGAAATTGATGAAAGAACTGAACAAGAACTTCTTAAGCGTAATACTTTGGCTCTGCAAAGATTTGAAGAATACAAGGGTTCAAACGTTACTGAAGCTATTGGTGAATCTGTTGTGCGGACTGCCCAAGAATTAGGTGTTAAAACCATTATTACTGCAACTAATTCAGGCTATACTGCCAGAATGATTTCTAAATATCGTCCAAACGCCAATATTTTGGCCTTAACTTTTGACGAAAAGATCCAACACTCACTTGGCATTTCTTGGGGCGTTCAACCTTTACTTACTGACAAACCAGCTTCGACTGATGATATGTTTGAAGTAGCAGCTAATGTTGCCAAGGAACAAGGCTATGTTAAAGATGGTGATTTAGTAATCATTGTTGCTGGTGTTCCTGTTGGTGACTCCGGTACAACCAACTTAATGAAATTACAAATCATTGGTAGCAAATTGGCTCAAGGGCTGGGTGTTGGTAACGGCTCAGTTGTTGGTAAAACAGTTGTTGTTAATAGTGCTGAAGAAGCTATCAGCAAGGTTAAAGAGGGCGACATCATGGTTGCCAGAACTACTGATCCTGATTACATGCCAGCTATTAAAAAGGCTTCAGGTTTAGTTGTTGAAGCTTCTGGATTGACTTCACACGCTGCAGTTGTCGGTTTATCATTAGGAATTCCAGTTGTGGTCGGTGTTACTGGTGCTACTGAAAAGATTGGCAGTGGTATTACTATTACTGTTGATGCTCGTCGTGGTGCTATTTACCAAGGTGAAGTTTCAAATCTTTAATTAAAGTAAAATGTGAAAATAGCCAGTAGCCAGTACTGGCTATTTTTGTTTGCTTTTGATCTGGGTAAATTAAATTAAAATCATTAGTTAATTTGGTTTGACTGATATCAATTTAAGCCATTAAAATGATATACTTGTTATCAGATCCAATATCTAGACTTAGGAGATTAATCATGCTAGGCACTATTGCAACTGGAAAAATAATAGATCAAAATGAAAATTCTTTTTTTGTTCAAGTCGAAGGTTTCACTTATGAATTGAAACGAAAGGAAATTACTCAGGAAGAAAAGCCAAAACTGGGAGATCAAATCAAAGGATTTCTGTACGATAATAAACAGCATAATCGCGAAATGACCCAGTTTCTACCCTTTGCTCAAGAAGATCAGTATGCTTGGAGCAAAGTGACTGAAGTCAAGTATAACTTAGGTGTTTTTGTAGATATTGGTTTGCCAGATAAAGATATAGTGATTTCCTTGGATGATCTCCCTTATGACAAAGAACGCTGGCCTGAAGTTGGTGATCAACTGCTAGTTCATCTTGAAACTGATGAAAAAGATCGTATTTGGGCAAAAATGGCGGATGAAAATATTTTTGAACAACTTGCAGCTCATTTTCCAGACGGTATGAATAATAAAGATGTTTTTGGGACTGTTTATTCAGCCCGTGAAGTAGGAGCATTTGTAATTACTAAAGAATATTATTTGGGTTTTGTTCATCCGTCACAAATGGCTCGGCCACTACGTTTAGGTGAACAATTTAAGGGTAGAGTTGTTGGTGTTAGTCAGTATGGCCGCCTAAATTTGAGCAGTCTGCCGCGATCATTTGAAGAAATAGATGAAGATGCGCAGATGATTTTGATGAGTTTGCGCAGAAAAAAAGATAAAACATTACCTTTTTATGATAAATCTGATGCAGAGGATATAAAAAGCTATTTTGGCATCTCAAAATCTGCTTTTAAACGAGCATTAGGACACTTGTTGAAGGGAAAATACATAGTGGAAGATAAAACTACTGGAACAATTTCATTAGTTAACGACCCCGAAGAAGACAAAAATGAATAAGTTAACAGAACAAGTTGAGGACTATTTAAGATTTAGTCAGATTGAGCGAGGATTAAGTGCTAATACAATCACTGCTTACAAGCAGGATTTAAGCTCTTTCATTGATTTTTTACAAAAGGAAAATTTAACTTCCTGGCCGACTAAAGCGATTGATATTGATGCTTTTTTGGCTGAGCAACGCGATCAAAAGAAGGCAACAAGTTCTATTAGTCGTTTAATTTCAAGTCTGCGAAAATTTTACCAGTGGCTGGTAAGACAAAATATTCAAAAATTGAATCCTATGCTTGAAATAGACTCACCCAAAAAACGTCGTCCTTTACCAGTTGCTTTAACCACAGTCGAAGTTACTGACTTACTTAAGCAACCTGATATAAAAAAGAAACTGGGATTACGAGACCGTGCTTTACTTGAAACGTTGTACGCAACAGGAATAAGGGTGAGCGAATTAATAAACCTTAAATTTACCGACTTGCATGAAGAATTGAAATTAGTCAAAGTTTTTGGTAAAGGCTCAAAAGAACGGTTGATTCCTATTAGTAAAGTTGCTTTGTCCTGGATTGATAGTTATAAAGAAAAAGTACGTGATCCCTTGATATTGAAAGTGGGAAAAAACACGGATTTTATTTTTCTGAACAGTCGCGGCGGTTCTCTAACTCGACAAGCTGTGTGGCAAATTATCAAGCATTACTGCAAGTTGGCTGGTATTCAGAAAAACGTTACCCCTCACACTTTAAGACACACCTTCGCTACTCACCTACTTGAAAATGGGGCTGATTTGCGTGTGGTTCAAGAAATTTTAGGACACTCGGATATTAGTACTACACAAATTTATACCAATTTGTCTCAGAAACATATCATACAAGTATACGAGAAAACTCATCCCCGAATTTAAGGTGATTAAATGTTAATTGAATGTAAAAATGACACGGAAAAAGTAGCAATGGGTTTGTTATCCTATTTACCGGATTTTAAAAATCTCGCAAATCTTAAGGATGAAATTCAATTAAATAAAAATAGTGCTGAATTTTGTCTATATCTTTATCGGTCTAAAGATCCTAATTTTATTGGTGTGATTGGCACGCAAGCGAATAAACAATTTGTTGTCATTCGCTACATTTCATTTGCTCCTGATTTTCGCAAAGCTAAATACGAAGCAAAGGCAATACAAGAACTGGCTCAAAGTAATCCCCAAAAAAGAATTACGGCTGTTCCTGAATATATTGATCTGATTAAATATTTAAAAAAGGACTCAAAAATATGAGTGCTAATCTTACTTTGGAATTACCCAATTTTGAAGGCCCTTTAGATTTGTTGCTGCACTTAATTAAAGTACAGAAAATTGATATTTATGATATTCCGATAGCCCAAATTACCAGCCAATATTTAGCCTATTTACATCAAATGCAAAGTCTTAATTTGAAAATTGCCGGTGAATACTTTGTCATGTCATCATTGTTGTTACGCATAAAGTCTCAATCATTACTGCCGCAAAATGATTTCATAGAAAATGATGAGGAACAGGAAGATCCTAGGGATGAACTCGTACAGCAGCTTATTACCTACTCAATATTCAAAAAAATCTCGGTTTACTTTAAAAAGCGTAACGAAAAGGTTCCCATTACTGCTGCTAAAGAGGAAAGCGTGCCCCTTAGTAAAAAGATTCAGCCGTTACCTCGAGGACAAATTACTTCCACTGAATTGGCTAATACGTTTATTTTAGTATTACAAAGAATGAAGATCAGACAGCCAGATATTGTTTCGGTTGAGGTGAAAGAGACCTCTGTTAAAGAGATGAGTACTTTTTTGCAAACCGAATTGGCAAAGTGCAAAAAGGTCAGTTTTTTTGCATGTTGTCAAAAAATGAAAACTTTATCTGATGTTATTGGTTTGTTTTTAGCATTGCTTGAACTTTGTAAAAAGCAAGAATTGCGGGTAACACAAAATAGAACATTTGGCGATCTGAACTTGGAAAGAATTGATAGCGATGATAACTAAAATTGCCCAGTTAGAGGCTCTATTGTATGTGGCCGGTGATAATGGCATTGAAAGCACTAATTTGTGTGAACTGCTGCAAATTGGCAAGCCTGCACTGCGCGAATTAACTAAAAGCTTGCAGGAAAAATTACAGCAAAATTCGGATTCAGGTCTGCAAATACAGCAACTGAACGATTCTTATAAATTAACAACCCGGCCGGAAGTAAGCAAAACAATTGAAAACTTTTTTCAAAAAGATTTAACTAAAAGTCTTAGTCAGTCCGCTTTGGAAATATTAGCAATTGTTGCTTATAAGCAGCCTATTACTCGGATAGAAATTGATGAAATCAGAGGGGTAAATTCATCTGGTGCTTTACAAACATTAATTTGGCGGGGTCTTGTAAAGATAAATGGCAAAAAAGAGGCTCCGGGACACCCTAATTTATACGTGACCACTGACTATTTTTTGCAGTATTTTGGTTATCAAAGTTTAGCCGATTTACCTCTAATTGAAGATTTTGAAGATGAAAGTGTTAATGCCGAAGGTGAAATCGATTTATTTGCGGCTAAGGGTCAAGCAGATAAGAATATTGCTAAAACTCAAAAAGGAGAATCATAATGGTGTTAGAACGATTACAAAAAGTAATTGCTGAAGCTGGAATTGCTTCACGACGCAAGGCTGAAAAAATGATCACCGCAGGGCGGGTGACAGTTGATGGTAATGTAGTTACAAAATTAGGTACTAAGGTAGATACATTTAGTAATATTACCGTCGATGGTGAACCAATTGAGCGGGAAAGTTTGCACACATACCTTTTTTATAAACCGCGTGGGGTGGTATCGACTGCCAGCGATGACAAAGGCCGAAAAACCGTTGTTGAATACTTTAAAGAATTGCCCTACCGCTTGTACCCAATTGGCAGACTAGATTATGACACGTCAGGTTTACTCTTGATGACCAATGACGGAGAGCTTGCAAATTTATTGATGCATCCACGCAATAATGTAGCCAAAGTATATGTTGCTAAAATTACGGGTGTGCTTTCTCCTGCAGAAATCAGTCAGCTTACCCACGGAGTAAAAATTGATCGTCATAGATGTGCTCCGGCTAAAGTTAAAGTAATTAGAACTGACCGCAAAAAAAATAGCCAAATAGTACAGTTAACTATTCATGAGGGGCAGTATCATCAAGTAAAAAGAATGTTTAAGGCTGTTCATCATCAGGTTAAAAAATTAGCACGTGAAAGATACGCCTTTTTAACCCTGGATTCTCTGATTTCCGGAAGTTTTCGCGAATTATCCCATGAGGAAGTTGACAGATTAAAAGACGTAGATTAAGATGGTATTGAAAATTAAATATTAAGTTTGTTGTCTTCATGGCAGGGTGAAAATCCCGACCGGCGGTGAGAGTCCGCGACCCACGAAAGTGGTGGAATCTATTGTGATACCGATAGTTAAAGTCTAGATGAAAGAAGACAGACTAAACTAAAAGCCAAGATCTTTAGCTTACTTTTACTCGGTCTGTTGCTAGAAGCAACAGACCGAGTTTTTTTGGAGGTAAGAATTTTGCAAAGAAAAGGCAGAAATAATTTGGTCAATATAGTAGCATATACTTTAATTGGAACAATTGCATATGTATTAATGCTTTTGGAAATACCATTGCCTGTCACCAGCTTTTTAAAATTTGATTTTTCTGATGTTGTAATTACTATTGGTACTTTTTTATTTGGTCCATTACCCGGCATTTTCATCGCGTTTGTGAGAATGCTAATTAATTTAATATATAAAGGTTTTGCGCTACCAAGTTTAGTGGGTCAATCTGCGGCCTTTTTAGCATCAATTTCATTTGCTTTGCCGTTTTATTATTTGACTAGAAATATCAATAAAGATGAAAAGAGTTTTACTAAAAAACATTTAAAACCAATCTTAGGTATAGTTCTTGGCATTATAGCGATGGCTTTTGTTTTGTCAGTTTTAAATGCTCTGGTTCTAACACCTTTTTATGCAGCAACTACGGTACCCAATTTGCCAGCTATTCATGGTTATTCAGGTCTATTGGCGTTTACTGAGAAAGTTTATTTGGGCAAATTGCTCCACATTCCATCAATGAGTGCCTATATTTTTGGCATTATTGTGCCGTTTAATTTATTAAAAGGGGCAATAAATGGTACAGTGGTTTACTTATTGTTTGAAACTGTTTTGAGAACAATCAAACCATTTGTCAGGAAAAACTTCAATTTAAAAAACTAAACTCAGAAATTATGAAATCGGTCTATTAAATGACCGATTTTTTTATCCACTTAAATGGTAAATATGCTAAAATTAAACAAGTTAGGTAAGGAGGCTTTTTAAGATGACTAATAATCCTAAGGGACCATATCAACATTATAAACGTCCGCAAAAAACCAGAGTTGAAACATACAACTCTGTTTCTAAACGTTGGATTGTACTCATTGTTTTACTTATAATGATACTAATTGGCCTTGTTCCAGTAGTACATCATTTAGCAGCGAATAATAATTCAAGTAATAAAATAGTTGAAGTACGCAAAACTCATAAAAAAGCTGCCAAAAAAGCAAACGTTAAAGCTTCTCCTGCAAAAAACAAACTTATCGAAAATAAAACTAAGAGCAAACCGAAGGCAAAACCCAAACCTAAGGTTAAGCATAAAAAGAAACACGTGAAAACTAAACAATATATAGTTCAAAGTGGAGATTCTTTAAGTAGTATTGCTCGTCGTTTTAAAATTTCTGTTGGTCAGTTAGCTGAGTTAAATCAACTTGATCCTAACAGTCAGGTGGATATCGGACAAGTACTGCGTATCAAATAACTTAGAAAGGATAGGGACTGCAGTCCCTTTTTTATTGAATGCAAGTAGCAATTGATGGACCAGCTTCAGCTGGAAAAAGTACAGTAGCAAAGATAATAGCTCAAAAATTGAACTTTACGTATATTGATACGGGAGCAATGTACCGTGCTTCTACCTGGTTAGCACGTGAACACAAACTTAGTTATAGTGATGAAAAAGGCATATTGGCTGCTATTGACAAAGAAAAAATTGAACTGAAAAGCGAAAATGGCCAACAAAAAGTTTTTGCCGGCGATAAGGATATATCTCAAGATATACGTACACCGGATATTTCTGCTCACGTTTCTCAAGTATCAGCTTTGGCAGGTATCAGAACTAAAATGGTCAGTTTGCAAAGACAAATGGCCGGTCAGATGAATGTAGTGATGGATGGTCGTGATATTGGGACCACGGTTTTGCCTGCAGCTGACGTTAAAATCTTTTTAGTTGCGTCTGCTCATTCTCGAGCCCAAAGAAGAATGCTTGATTTTAAAGAAAGAGGAATTAAAACTAACCAGTCCCTTGAAGAAATTGAACAAGACATAGCGGAAAGGGATTATAAAGATTCGCATCGTAAAATTTCACCATTAAAAAAGGCACTTGATGCTATTGAAATAGACACAACTTCTATGACTATAGACCAGGTAGTTAATGCAATCTTATCTGAAATTAAAAAAAGTCAAAAAAACTATAAAAAAAGGGTATAAAACAGTAGAAAAATATCAAACTTTCATTTAGAATTAGAGTATGATATTGGGAGGTAAATAATGTCAGAAAACAGTAATCAATTTTTAGATGCATTAAAGCAAATGCAAGGAGTTGAGGTCGGAGATATTGTAGATGTTGAAGTCTTAGACGTTGAAGAAGGTCAAATCGATGTTGGTGTTGAAAATGCCGGTATTGAAGGTGTAATTCCTCGTCGTGAATACACTTCAGATCGCAACGTTGACCTACGTGAAGCAGTTAAACCAGGCGATAAGCTCAAAGCTTTAGTTTTAAGAAAAGCCGGCGGAGACAAAGAGAATGGTGAATTCTTCTTCTCAGTTACCCGCTTGAAGGAAAGAGAAGCATACGATGAACTGCAAAAAGATTTTGAAGCCGGAAAGACAATTGAAGGCACAGTTACTTCTTCAGTTCGTGGTGGTTTGTTAGTAGATGTAGGCACTAGAGGATTTTTGCCTGCGTCATTAATTTCTAACCGTTATGTTTCGGATCTTAAGCCATTTATCGGCAAAACCATGAAACTTAAAATTACTGAAATTGATCCAAGTAAGAACCGCTTAATCCTTTCTCACAAAGATTTAATTGAAGAAGAACGTGAAGAAGCTTTTGACAAGGTTGCATCACAGTTAGTTGTGGGTGATGTTGTTGAAGGCAAGGTTTCCCGTTTAACTAATTTTGGAGCTTTTGTTGATGTTGGCGGTGTTGATGGTTTAGTCCACATTTCCGAGATCTCATACAAACATGTTGATAAGCCAAGCGATGTTTTAAAGGCTGGTCAAGATGTCAAAGTTAAAGTAATTGGTATTGATGATGATAGACATCGCATCTCCCTTTCAATTAAGCAAACTGAACCTTCTCCTTTTGAACAAGCTACAGCTGACTTACACGAAGGCGATGTGTTTGAAGGCGAAGTTAAATCTTTAACTAACTTCGGTGCTTTTGTTGAAGTAGCTGATAATATTCAAGGTTTAGTTCACGTTTCTGAAATATCATATAAACACGTAGACAAGCCAAGTGATGTTTTAAAGGTTGGTCAAAAAGTTAAAGTCAAGGTCTTAAACATTGACCCTGGTGAGCACCGCATTTCACTTTCTATGAAGGCTGCTGAGCCCAAGAATTCTGAAAATGAAGGCAATCGTTCACACAGTTCATATAACCGCAATTCAGTAAATAAAAAATATATGAACAATGATGACAGTGGCTTTGCTTTAGGTGACATCATAGGTGACCAATTAAAAGATCGTCGTTAATTTAATAAAAAAGCCGACTCTTAAGTCGGTTTTTTTATTTGTAAAAGGAGGCTGAAAAATGGTTTTACCCGTAGTTGCAATTGTAGGACAGCCTAATGTTGGTAAATCAACGCTTTTCAACCGGATTATTAATCAACGGTTAGCAATAGTTGAAGATAAACCTGGCGTGACTAGAGACCGTAATTATGCGCAAGCTGAATGGTTGGGGCACACATTTGATTTGATTGATACTGGTGGAATAACTTGGGAAAATAGTAATATTGAAGAAGAAATAAGAGCCCAAGCTGAAATAGCAATTGAAGAAGCTGATGTAATCATCTTTTTAACTAATGTCGCTAATCATGTAACAAATCTTGATGAGCGCATTGCCCAAATGCTTTATCAAACTAAGAAGCCAGTGATTTTAGCTGTAAATAAAGCTGATAATCCAGAGCAGCGGATGGACATTTATGATTTTTATAGCTTAGGTTTTGGCGATCCTATTCCCGTTTCAAGTGTGCATGGCACGGGTATTGGAGATTTGCTGGATCAAATAGTGCAAAGTTTGCCTAAAGACTTGGAGCAAAATGAGAAGGAGCAAATTTCTTTTAGTGTAATAGGTAGGCCTAATGTAGGAAAATCATCAATTGTCAACCGCCTTGTCGGTGAAAATCGTGTAATTGTTAATAACGAAGAGGGAACGACCCGTGATGCAGTTGATACCCCTTTTGAAACAGATGGTACTAAATTTAGAATTGTTGATACAGCTGGTATAAGGCGCCGGGGAAAAGTTTACGAAAAGACTGAAAAATACTCAGTAATGAGAGCAATGGGTGCAATTGAGCATTCTGATGTAGTCTGCCTAGTACTTGATGGCAGCACAGGCATTAGAGAGCAGGACAAGCATGTTGCTGGATATGCCCACGATGCTGGAAGAGGAATTATTATTGTTGTCAATAAATGGGATTTGCCTAAAAAAACAAGTAACAGTGGCAGGGATTTTGAACAAATTATTCGTTCAGAATTTCAGTACCTAGATTATGCTCCTATTTTGTTTGTTTCAGCAAAAACGGGGCAGAATCTGGCTAAAATTCCAGAGATGGTTCGAAGAGTTTCTCATAATCAACAACAAAGAATTAAATCCAGCGTTTTAAATGATCTCTTACTAGAAACAAGTAAGTTAGTTCCGACGCCTATGATTAAAGGAAAAAGATTACGAGTTTACTACATGACGCAGGTTGCCACTAATCCACCAACTTTTGTCGTATTTGTCAATGATCCTGAATTAATGCATTTTTCATATCAGCGCTTTTTAATTAACCAATTAAGGGAGAATTTTGACTTCTCCGGCACTCCCATAAAAATTATTGCTCGAAAAAGAAAATAGTTTGTATCTACCAAAGACACAAAAATCACATTTTTAGAGGTAATTGCTTGTTGTATCAAGGGTTTTGTGCTATTTTGAAATCAAGGAAAAAAGTGGTTCCAATAATCATTTATTCCCTGTTCCTCAATTGAGGAATTAAATAAGGATCTTACTAAGAGATTCAAGTTACAGGAGGTGAATTCCCAATGGCAAATAAGGCAGAATTAGTCACTGAAGTTGCAGCAAAAGCTAAATTAACTAAAAAAGATGCAGCTACAGCTGTTGATGCAATTTTTAGTTCTATCCAAGAAGATCTAGCTAAAGGTAAAAAAGTACAATTAATTGGCTTTGGCACTTTTGAAGTGCGTAAGCGCGCAGCTCGTAAAGGACGTAATCCACAAACAGGCGATGAAATCCAAATTCCAGCAAGTGTTGTACCTGCATTTAGACCTGGTAAAGCTCTTAAGGAAGCTGTTAAATAGCTCAATGACTTTATTTAAAAGATGGTGGCTTAATTCGCCATCATCTTTTTTGTTTGATATTATTTGTAGCTGTAATTGACCTGATCGGCTAAAATAAAATAATGGAGGAATGAAAAATGAGCTATTCGGAAAAGCTGCTTGACGCAATTGAGCGGCAAGATTTTTCTCAAGAAAAGTCATTATTACAAAAAGCCTTGGACAAAGATGAACCAGAGATTTTAGCATCACTAGCTGAGAACTTGGTGGGGTTAGGATTTACCGATCTAGCAAAGGAAATTTATCGCAGTTTAATTGCCCGTTTTCCCAAAGAAGACTTGTTTAAGATTTATTTAGCTGAGATATTATTAAATGACGGTCAAGATGATGATGGTTTAACTTTGCTTTATAATGTTAGTCCTGACTCCTCCGCCTATCTTGACAGCTTGCTTGTTCAAGCTGACTATTATCAGACTAACGGTCTGCTGGAAACGGCCTATCAAAAACTGCTAGAAGCTGAAAAAATTGCACCTGATGAAGATGTCGTAAAGTTTGGTTTGGCTGAACTCGATTATCTGAGTGGCCATTATGAACAAGCACTTTCCAGATACCAAGATTTGTTGAAGCGTCATAAAACATTTAGTGAAGTCAATTTAAATGACCGTCTGTTTCAAACTTTAGCCAAATTAGGTCGTTACGAAGAGGCAGGGGAAGTAATTGCTAAAAATGGCAATGATATTCTTGATATTGACAGTAAGTATCAGGCTGCCTTGGTAATGTTAACTCTGCATAAAGATGACCAGGCAATTAAGTATTTGAATGAAGTAATCGATCAAAGTCCTGATTATGTTAATGCTTACAGGTTGTTAACTACAGCATATGAGCATAAAAACGATAACGAACAAGAATTACGCTCGGCTCAATTAGGAATAGCATATAATGAACTTGACCCCGTTCTTTATAAAAAAGGAGCACAAGCAGCTGTTAGGTTGAATGACTTAGATACAGCTAAAAACTTGTTACAAAAAGGAATAAAAAAACTTCCTGAAAACTTTGATTTGCGTTTGCAGTTATCTAATCTTTACGTTAGAGAAAATGACAATGAAGCAAACATTGCTCTTTTTGCCCAGGTTGACGATGAAGACTTAGAACCACAGGTTCACTGGAATTTAGCTCTTTCTTACCAAAATTTGGATCAAAGTGCAAAAGCAAAAAGTGAGTTTTTATTAGCCTATCCAGAATTTAAAAATAATAGTGCTTTTTTAAAGCAAATGCTACTATTTTTTAATACCGAACCCAATTCTCAAGACATCGTAAGGGAATTATTAGAAGCATATCTAAAACTCGAACCCGAAGATACTGAGATGCAGGAAATGTATGATGAATTACTGTCATAATTGCTAAATTAATATGATTACCTGGATTTGAAAAAAACAGATAGTTTTGTAATCATCCACCTTAAATTTAATAATTAAAAAAGGCAAATAAACTAGTTGCGAAAAACTTGAGTTATTTGCCTTTTTAAATCTTTATGAAGCTATTTCCTAATCAGCAGGTGGTGGCTTTTTTGTTTATAAGTAAAGCCTTCGCCTAAAACCTCATGAACTTCAATAACGCTGACAAATGCCTGGGGATCTTCTGCAGCTATTAATTCTTTTACCAGGGGAATTTCTCTAGGAGAAACTACTAAGTAAATTACTGGTCTTTTAGTTTTTTTATAACCACCACGAGCCTCAAGATAGGTGAAACCGCGATCAAGCTTTAAGTCAATCATTTTTGTAATTTCTTGATAATGATCAGAAATAATAAGCAGACCACGTGCAGAATATGCACCCTGTTGAACAGCGTCCATAACACGAGACAGAATAAACGCTGCTACTAGGGTATACATGATATGTTTGAGGTCAAGGTATGTTAAAGAAGATAATAAAATAATTGTATCGCAAAACAGTAAAACTTTGCCAGAAGATATGCCATATTTCATTTGCATAATTCTGGCGATAATATCTGTACCACCTGACGTACCATTAAAACGAAAAACTAACCCTAACCCAATGCCAGAAAGCGTGCCCGCCAGAATTGCTGACAAGAAGAGGTCGTGTTCTAGGTTTAATTGAGATATAATAGGAATTAAGCGCCAGAACCATAGGAAAAAGGATAGCCATAATGTTCCCCAAATAGTATAGGCCAACAGTCTTTTGCCCATAAAACGGTATCCTAAGATGATTAGCGGTATATTAAGTAGTAAGGACGATAATCCCATATTAATGCCCCAGAAGTGTCTTAATAACAAGGTAATACCGCTGATACCACCATCTGTGAGTTTATTTGGTACTGAAATCATGTCAAGGCTGAGAGCATAAATCGCACAGCCAATCATAATCATTAACAGTTCCATAATGCTTTTTTTGTTAATTTTTTGCATAATAAAAACTTTCTTTTCTAAACCATTACCTTAAGACTACCATAAATTAAAGACAAAAAAACTAATAAATGAGTTGATTTAATAATGATGAAAATAAATAATTTACCCGCTATTTTTACAGCAGCTTTTCCCGTACTTCAACAGTTAGAACAAGCAAATTATGAAGCATATTTTGTTGGTGGTTCTGTTCGTGACCTACTTTTAAAAAGGCCGATACATGATATTGATATTGCCACCAGTGCCTATCCAGAAGAAGTTAAACAGCTTTTTCCTAAAACAATTGATACCGGAATTAAGCATGGTACAGTTACCGTTTTGCATGGCGGTTCAAGCTATGAAATAACTACCTTTAGAACAGAATCAGGTTACCAGGATTTTCGCAGACCTGATCATGTTACTTTTGTGCAAAATTTAGCTGAAGATTTAAAAAGGCGTGATTTTACCATTAACGCTTTAGCGATGAATAGAAAGGGTGAAATAATTGACCTTTTCAACGGCATAGGAGATTTACAAAAGCACCTCATTAAAGCAGTAGGAGATCCAATGAAGAGGTTTCATGAAGATGCTTTACGGATGATGAGGGCTGTTCGTTTTATGAGTCAGCTTTGTTTTGACCTGGAACCTCAAACTGAAAAAGCCGTAATGGATATGCATCAACTATTGCCCAAAATTTCAGTTGAAAGAATTCGTGATGAATTTGTCAAAATGGGGACTGGCACCAACTCACGCGCAGCTTTCAAAGTTTTTTTACGGACGAAATTAAGTGAGGGTGTGCCAGATTTTGCTGGTAAAAGTGAGTTGCTGGCGATCTATCCCAAATTGAAATTTAACCCAAGTATGGAAACGAGTTTGTGGGCTATCATAATCATTTTATTGAAAATTACGGATAATCAGATAACTCAATTTATGCGTGATTGGAAAAATTCAAACGCCATGACGGAAAAAGTTAAAAAAATTGTAAATTTGTTTGATTTAATTTCTGCAAAATCTCCTTCTGACCTTGAATTATTCAATGCTGGTAAAGAGACTCTCCTTAACACTATTGATGTAGCTCACATTTTAGGACAACCAATCAATTCTGAGGCTTTAGTAGATCGCTATACAGCATTGCCGATTAAATCAATGTCTGAACTTGCCATTGACGGGCAATTCTTAATAGCTAATGGCGTAAAGCCAGGACCAAACTTAGGACAAATACTTAATCAAATAAAGCAAAAAGTCATTGCAGGTGAATTAGTCAACTCTGAAGATGATATTCAAGAATATTTAGAGCAAATTAAGTAATTCAAACGTACAGTAGTACGGAGAAAAACATTAGGGTTGAGCCTAAAATAACGAATAGATGCCAGATTACATGAATAAAGGGAATACCTTTCATTGTGTAAAAAAGGGCACCAACTGTATAAGCTACGCCACCGCCAACTAAAAGCCAAAATCCCGTGGGACTGAGACGAACATAGAGGTAGTTGCCAGCCAAAATTACGAGCCAGCCCATTGCGACATACAAAATAGTATCAAGTATTACATGCTTACCCCTATTAAAAATATAGTAAATGATGCCAAATATAGCGATGATCCAAACCAAACTGAACAGTAAAATACCCCATTTACCACCAATGGCGACTAATGAAAAAGGGGTATACGAACCAGCAATTAGCAGAAAAATTGATGAGTGATCAAAAATTTGAAAAACATTGCGGGCGCGGGTAAAAATTAAACTATGAAAAAGTGTAGAGAATAAATATAGGAGAAGCAAACAGGAACCATAAATAGTAAAAGTGACGATTCTTAAGAGGCTATGGGTTGAAACTGCTTTAATGATTAACAGAACTAGACCTGCTACTGCTAAACAGAAGCCGATACCATGGGTGACAGCACTTAAAATGTTATCTACTAAGTAGTATGTTTTGGATCTTTGAGCAGGTTCCTGCCACAACTTTTGCAATTTCATCATGAAACAGTTTGTTCGCTTTCTTTTATTTACAAGTTTTTTTGCTATAATGATTTATAATTAATACAGTTCACATTCTATCATAAATGAGAACATCTAAGCAGAATTGAGGGCGAGTACGTTGTCAGAAATTAAAATTTTGACTGATTCTTCCGCGCAGTTAACGCCAGAAGAAATAAAAAAATATCATATTACCGTTGTGCCTTTGTCGGTCACAATTGACGGCAATACCTATATTGATGGAGTGGAAATAACCAGACAGCAATTTGTCCAAAAAATGAGCGAGTCTAAAAAGTTGCCAACCACGAGTCAACCACCAATCGGAACAATAGTTGATACCATTAATGAGCTGACTAAAGATGGCAGTGAAGTCATCGGCATTTTTCTAGCCAAAGTGTTAAGCGGAACAATTGATGCTGCTCGTCAGGCTGTGAAATTAACGGGTAAATCTGATCTGGTTCATATTGTTGACTCTGAATTGACGGATCGTTCTGAAGGCTTTCAGGTTTTGGCTGCTGCACGCGATGCAGCTGCAGGCAAGACTATTCCTGAAATTTTAGCTCATATTGAAAAAATCAAAAAAACTCAGCGTTTACACTTACTAGTTGTTAATTTAGAAAATGTTATTAAGGGTGGACGTTTGGGTCCCTTAGCCGGCAAAATTGTGAACATGCTTAATATCAGAATTGAATTGCAGATGCCCAATGGCCATTTGAAAATTGCTAAAAAAGGTCGCGGCAAGAAGTTCTCTTTAGCTTTTGATAAGCGCATTTTAGATGAGATCGAAGCTAATAAAGAAAAAATTAAAGAAGTTGGCATATCTTATGTCGCAAATGGTAGTACGCCGCAGAAGCTTCTTGATTTAGCCCAGAAAATTAAAGATATCAATTCCAAAATAGATGTTTTGGTGAGAGAAACCAGTCCTATTATTGCTACACACGCAGGGATGGGTGCTTACGCAATTTTGTATTATACGGAGTAGAAATTGGCCTATAGAGAAAGTTTTTATCGTTATTTGATGACTCAGCGCAATGCTGATTCAAATGATGAAGTTGCACAATTTGCCAATAACGCACAAAATGATCAGACTTTTCCTAAACAAGAACAGAATTATGAGAAATTATCTGATTATCTTGAGCTCAACGCTGGCTATTTACCAAGTATGAGCATTTTTGATAAAGCATATCAAATGTATCGTGAAAAGATGACGTATTAATTTAAGGCTTCCTTGAAATTTGAAGCCATTTTAGTTGGGGAAAGGCAGATAATGGTTAACATTCAATGGTATCCGGGGCATATGAATAAAGCCCGGAATCAACTTGAAGATAAAATGAGCTTGATTGATGTCATCGTTGAAGTTTTGGATGCAAGAATTCCTCAATCCTCACGTAATCCAATGATCGAAAAATTGGTGGGAGATAAGCCACACTTAATTATTTTAAATAAGGCAGATTTAGCTGATCCAATAATGACTAAAAGATGGCAAAAAAAATTTACCACCAAAGGAAAATATGTGATGGCTTTGGATTCTCTTCATAACACCAATATGCAGATATTAGTGAAAATGATTAAAAAAGCTGCTGCTAATAAAATTAATAAGTTGACCCAAAAAGGGGCAGTCAGCCCAGTGATTAGAGTGGCTATTGCCGGCATACCTAATTGTGGTAAATCAACCATTATTAATCGTCTTGTAGGCCGAAATGTGACTCAAGTTGGTAATAAACCGGGAGTAACAAAGGGTCAAAATTGGTTAAAAACTACTGAAAATATTCAAGTTTTAGATACTCCAGGTATTTTATGGCCTAAGTTTGAAGACCAAACAGTTGGATTAAAGCTTGCCGCTCTTGGTGCCATCAAGGATACTGTTTTTAGTGCCGATGATGTTGCTTTATTTGTTTTATCAAAATTGCGCAAACATTATTTAAACGATTTAAGTAAGTTTGCTCGCACACCAAAAGCTGAAATTGAACGAATTAATGATACTGATTTGTTATTGGCATTAACTGAAGAATACGGCATGCGTGATGATTATGATCGCTTTTCTATGTACCTATTACAAAGGCTGCGCAAGGGAAAAGTAGGAAGGATTACATTAGATCGCATATGACGATTGGAGAAATTAAAAAATTACTTGCTAAGGATGCAGTTAGTCCAGAAGATTTGAATATCTTAAAAAATGATACGCGTGTTGGTGTGCAGAAATTACTACTTAGTTACAATAATCGTCAGCAAAAATTAGCTAAAAAGAAAGCCGCTTTTTTAAAAAGATTTGCATATGAAAAAACTTTTTGGGCAAAAAAGCAAATAGTTGCAGGTGTAGATGAAGTAGGCAGAGGTCCATTAGCGGGCCCGGTCGTGACAGCGGCTGTAGTTATTGATAACAGTTTTGATCTAATTGATGTTAATGACTCTAAAAAATTAAGCGCCAGTCGGCGTTTAGAATTATATCCATTAATTTTAGAAAAAGCAGTTGATGTGGCAATTGGAGTTAAAAGTCCTGAGATTATTGATAAAGTAAACATATACGAGGCAGACCGGTTGGCAATGGCTGAAGCGGTAAAGGATTTACATGTTAAAACTGATGCCTTGCTGGTTGATGCTATGCAAGTACCGGTTAATCTACCGCAAATTCGATTAATTAAGGGAGACTCTAAGTCAAACTCTATTGCCGCAGCTTCAATTGTAGCTAAAGTTTTTAGGGATAAATTGATGGCGGATTATGCCCGAATTTATCCTGAATACCATTTTGACGAAAATGCTGGTTATGGCACTCAAACTCATATTCAAGCACTTAAGAAATACGGACCATGCCCGATTCACCGCAAGACTTTTGCACCTGTAAATTCCTTTTATCATTAAAAAATATTCCTCCTTTTTACGTATTTGTATTTAGGAGGTTTTTTTATGAAAATTACCAGCTTTCTTTTGCGCTTGAAATTACAAAAAAACATCGGTTATGTTAAGATGTTACGGGTTGCAAGTCAGTTAAATGTTGATGAGGTCACTATTTCAACTATCAAAAATTTGGACTTGACAAACAGCTTGATAAAAACCTGCATTAATGCCTATAATGACATGCGTGCAGACAAAATGATTAAAAGAGTAGAAAAACAATGTCAAATTATCAGTTTTTTTGATTCTGAATATCCTGAGAACTTACGTCAAATATACCAGCCACCGTTAATTTTATTTTTACAGGGTAATGTGCAATTGCTGCAGAAAAACATTGTAACAATAGTCGGTTCGCGCCAGGCAACCAGTTACAGCAGTATTGTTTTGAATAAGATTGTACCTAACTTAATAAAAAATGATTATGTTATTGCCAGTGGCTTGGCTAAAGGCGTAGATGTAATGGCACACAAAGCAACATTAAAATATCATGGTCAAACTATAGCGGTGGTAGGTAATGGCTTAAATCATTATTATCCCATGATAAATTGTCATGTGCAGGAACAGATTGCACAAAAAGGATTAATTGTAAGTGAGTACCTGCCAGATACTCCGCCTAAGCCATTCAGATTTCCTCAACGAAACAGAATTTTAGCTGGTATAGCTGAAAGTGTAATTGTCACAGAAGCCAAGCAAAAATCTGGGTCTTTAATTACAGCTAATTTAGCTTTACAAGAAAATCGTAATATTTATGCTGTTCCGGGACCAATTACCAGTGAGCTTTCTCAAGGACCTAATAAACTCATTCAAGCAGGAGCTTATCCCATTACTGATTTTGATTTCTAACTTGAAAGATTTGACAATTAGTAGTTAAATATTCTATTCTCAATTAAGTATTTAAAAAAGAATTTAATGAGGAGGCTTTTGATGCCTACTAAATCAAAGCCAAAGAAACGTAAAAAAACATTAGTCATAGTTGAGTCTCCGGCAAAGGCTAAAACTATTGAAAAATATTTGGGGCGTAATTATCGTGTTATCGCTTCAAAAGGACACATTCGTGACTTACCTAAATCACAGATGGGAATTGACTTCGACCATAATTATAAGCCAAAGTATATTTCAATTAGGGGTAAGGGCGATACCATTAAGGAACTTAAGTCTGAAGCTAAAAAAGCTAAAGATGTTTATTTAGCATCCGACCCCGATCGCGAAGGCGAAGCCATTGCCTGGCATGTTGCCCATGTTCTTAATTTAGACCAAAAAGACAAAAATCGAGTTACTTTTAATGAAGTCACTAAAGATGCCGTCAAAAACAGTTTTAAAAATCCTCGAACCATAGACATGGATACTGTTAACGCGCAACAGGCCAGGAGAATTCTGGATAGAATTGTGGGCTACTCTCTTTCTCCTATTTTATGGGAAAAAGTTAAAAAAGGCTTGAGTGCTGGACGTGTTCAGTCAGTTGCTTTAAAGCTGGTGATTGATCGGGAAAAAGAGATCAAGAACTTTAAGCCCCAGGAATACTGGACAATTGATGCCGAATTCAAAAAAGCGGCCAAGACTTTTAAAGGTCAATTTTGGGGTATAAACGGCAAGAAGACTGATTTACCTGATAATGATGCCGTACAAAAAGTTCTAACTCAAGTCGATAAAAAGAAAATTTTTCAGGTTGAGAATGTGGTTAAACGTGAGCGCCGGCGCCAACCAGCTGCTCCGTTTACTACATCCACTTTGCAACAAGAAGCCAATAAGCGCTTGAATTATCGTACTAGAAGAACAATGAGTATTGCTCAACAATTGTATGAAGGAATTAGTCTGGGTAAGCAGGGTACTGTTGGTCTAATTACTTATATGAGAACGGATTCCAAGCGTACTTCTCCCATAGCGCAGGCTGAAGCTTCCAAATTTTTAAACGAGAAATACGGTAAAGAATACGCTGCCAAAGGGACTCGCCATTTTAAAAATCAAGAAGATGCTCAAGATGCTCACGAAGCAATTCGTCCAACTAGCGTCTATCGCACACCAGAGTCGCTTAAATCCGTTTTAACAACTGAACAGTATCGTTTGTATAAATTAATTTGGTCCCGCTTTTTAGCCAGTGAAATGACCCCAGCTGTATATGATACGGTCAGAGCAGATATCACTCAAAATAGGATAATTTTTAGAACAACCGGTTCTAAAATGAAATTTGCCGGTTTTACCAAGGTTTATGACAACCAGCAGGAAACCAATATTGAACTGCCGGAATTAAATAATGGCGATGAAGTCAAACTGACTAAATCAGATAATAAGCAACATTTTACCATGCCACCTGCTAGATATACCGAAGCAAGTTTGGTTCATGCGCTAGAAGAAAATGGTGTCGGTCGGCCTTCAACTTATGCGCCTACTATTGATACAATTCAGCGGCGTTATTACGTGAAGTTGGATGGTAAAGCAATTGTCCCAACCGAGTTGGGAGAGATCGTAGACAATTTAATTGAGCAGTTTTTCCCTGACATCGTCAATATCGATTTTACGGCTCAACTCGAAAATGACCTTGACGGAATCGAAGAGGGTAAGAAAAACTGGGTTAAAGTCATTGATGAGTACTACCATCCCTTTAAAAAAGAATTAGACAAGGCCGATGCCGGTATTAAAAAGGTGCAAATTAAAGATGAGCCTGCAGGATTTAATTGTGACATCTGTGGCGCACCAATGGTTATTAAAATGGGACGTTATGGTAAGTTTTATGCTTGTTCTCGTTTCCCTGATTGTCGTAACACTAAAGCAATAGTGAAAAAAATAGGCGTTACCTGTCCTAAATGTGGTAAGGGTGACGTAATTGAGAAAAAGTCTAAGCGTAACCGTAAATTTTATGGTTGCTCGCGCTACCCGGATTGTGATTTTGTTTCCTGGGATAAACCGATTAACCGTAATTGTCCCAACTGTGGTCATTTTCTCATTGAAAAGAGAAATAAAAAGGGGCCTGTTGTCCTCTGTCCGAACGGCGATTATAAAGAAGAAGCTAATAATGAGAAAAACCCGATAGAAAGTTAAATTTATGTTAATATCATCAGATCATTTGTGGTTTGATGATATTCTTGTATATAAGAAAATAATTTTAGTAAAGGAATATGATGATATGCCTGAAAAAGTAACTGTAGTCGGTGGTGGCTTGGCTGGTAGTGAAGCAGCTTGGCAATTAGCCAAACGTGGAATCACGGTTGATTTTTATGAAATGCGTCCGCAAAAAATGACACCTGCTCATAAAACAGACCAGCTGGCCGAACTGGTATGTACTAACTCAATGCGTTCGAATCAATTATCTAACGCGGTTGGATTATTAAAAGAAGAAATGCGGCAACTTGATTCATTAATTATGGCGGCTGCTGATCAATCTCAAGTTCCTGCAGGAGGAGCACTTGCAGTTGATCGGACTGAATTTAGCGGCTATGTCACAAGCAAGTTGCACTCTTTACCTAACATTAATTTTCATACAAAAGAAATTACACAAATCCCGTCTGACACGATTGCCATTGTTGCAACGGGTCCTTTAACTAGTGACAAGCTTGCCGCAGAAATACAAAGGTTTTCTGGTGCAGAAAGTTTGCATTTCTTTGATGCCGCAGCTCCGATAATTGCTGCTGCTTCGATCGATATGAATATCGTTTATAAGAAATCACGTTATGACAAGGGAGAGGCTGCATACTTAAACTGCCCCATGACAAAGCAAGAGTATGAGAATTTTGCGCGGGAATTAGTCAATGCCGAAACGGCTGAAGTTCACGACTTTGAAAACAGTGATGTTTTTGAAGGTTGCATGCCGATTGAGGTCATGGCAAAAAGAGGACCTAAGACAATGCTTTTTGGTCCCCTTAAGCCGGTAGGGTTAGAAGATCCGACTACTGGTAAAATTCCTTATGCTGTGGTTCAGCTCAGGCAGGATAATGCAATAGCAACAATGTATAATATAGTTGGTTTCCAAACGCATCTTAAATACGGTGAACAGAAACGGGTTTTTTCAATGATTCCCGGACTTGCTCATGCTCGTTTTATTAGGTACGGTAAAATGCATCGCAATACTTATATGGCTTCACCAGCAGTTTTAACTCCAGCGTATGAGGCAAAAAAGCAGCCTGGTTTATTTTTTGCTGGTCAAGTTACCGGGGTTGAAGGCTACGTTGAAAGTGCCGGCAGTGGTCTTGTTTGTGGAATTAATGCTGCCAGAAGAGCTAATGGTCAAGAACCGGTGACTTTTCCCAAATTAACTGCTTTAGGTTCGATGGCTAATTATGTCACTAGCGCCGATATTAAGCATTTTCAGCCAATGAATGCCAGCTTTGCACTAATTCCTGGACTAGAAGGGCGTAAGATCCGTAATAAGAAAGAACGTCATTTACAAATAAGCCAGAGAAGTTTAGAGAACTTAAAGGAATTTCAACAGAAAGTATTGAATTAAATGAATGAGCAACAAGATGATTTACTAGTTCTTTTTACCGACTATTTACTCAATGAGCGTCAGTACAGCCCTAAAACAATTGTCTCCTATCAAACCGACTTAAAATCTGCAAAAAGGTTTTGGCAGGATTCAGGGGGATTTGATGGTTGGGAAAAAATAGGTAGAAGAGACATTGAAATATATCTGCAGCACTTAGCCGATCAAAATTTAGCGCGTTCGACACAGTCGCGCAAGATGTCTAGTCTTAGATCGTTTTACCGCTTTTTAACTAGACGCAAAATTGTTAAAATAGATCCAACCCAGACTATAATTCTACGTGCCAAAGAGCGCAAACTACCTCAGTTCTTTTATGCTCCTGAACTTAAGCAGGTTTTTGACTCATTATCTGGAACTGACCCGTTAACTTTGCGTAACTTGGCATTAATTGAATTGTTTTATACTACGGGGATGAGGGTCAGTGAAGTAAGCAATTTAAAAAGAAAACAAATAGATTTAGATTTAAAGATAATTTTAGTTCATGGTAAGGGTAATAAAGATCGGTATGTTGCTTTTGACGATCAGACTAAAGCTGCTTTGGTCAAATACTTGGAAGATGGTCGCAAGCAACTTTTAAATGATCAGGAAGATTTAGGCTATGTATTTCTAAACAACACAGGAAAGCGGCTAACAGAACGTGGTATCGAGTATATCATGCAAAAAGTTTTCAATGGAGCTGGCATTAATGGTAAAGTACATCCGCACGAGTTGCGCCATTCATTTGCAACGGCAATGTTGAATAACGGCGCCGACTTGCGTAGTGTACAAGAACTCTTAGGCCATGATAATTTGTCAACAACTCAAATATACACGCATGTAACTATGAGTCATTTGCAGGCAAACTATGAAAAATACTTTGCTCGCAACGATAAGAAAGATGAGGCAAAATAATGACAACAATATGTTCAGTAAAATTTAATGGTAAAACCGCAATTGCTGGTGATGGCCAGGTTACTTTAGGAGAAAAAGTAATAGCCAAAGCTACTGCTAAAAAAATAAGACGAATTTATCATGATCAAGTGGTAATTGGTTTTGCTGGTGGTGTAGCCGATGCTGTCAGTTTGCAGGATATGCTTGAAGGTAAACTGGAAGCTTTTGGTGGAGATTTACGCAGGGCAGCCGTTGAAATGGCCCAGGCTTGGCGTAAGGATGCCACTTTGCAAAAGCTGGAAGCAATGCTGATTGCGTTTAATGAAAAAGATCTTTTGCTAATCTCGGGAAACGGTGAAGTGCTTGAACCCGATGAAAATGTAGTGGCGATTGGCTCTGGCGGAAATTTTGCCCAAGCGGCTGCAATTGCAATGACCAGACATTCTTCTAATATGACTGCCAGTGAAATTGCTCATGAAGCCGTTGAAATAGCCTCTGGAATTGATATCTTCACTGATGATCAGATTATCACAGACGAATTGTAATAACGGAGAGTAAAAAATATGGAAACCAAAACACCTAAACAAATAGTTAACTTACTTAATGAATATATAATCGGACAGGATGAGGCCAAGAAGGCTGTTGCTGTTGCTTTGTATAATCGTTATCGCAGAATGCAACTGCCAAAGAAAATGCAGGAGGATATTACTCCTAAGAATTTGTTAATGGCTGGCCCTACTGGTGTTGGTAAAACAGAAATTGCTAGAAGGCTGGCCGCAATTGTCAATGCTCCGTTTGTTAAGGTAGAAGCGACTAAATTTACTGAAGTTGGCTATGTGGGTCGTGATGTGGAATCGATGGTCCGCGATTTGGTCAATGAAGCGGTTCGTATGGAAGAAAAGGATCAATTTGATCGCGTTCGCCCTCAGGCAGCTAAAGAAGCCAATAAAATTTTAGTGCGCTTGCTTGTGCCCGGAATTAAGCGTGACAAACGCAAGAATCAAATGCAGGAATGGCAAGACATGATGTCGATGATTATGGCGGCTGGTCAAAACAATGACCAGAATTCACCAGCAGATCAAGAAGAAATAACAGATGATATTCGCAATGAGAGATTGACTGTTTCAGAACAGTTGAATAAAGGTCTCCTTGAAAATCGTGAGGTTACAATCGAAGTTGACCAGGCACCAAAGGTTAACCCGATGAGTGACATGATGGGGCAAATGGGAATTGATATGAGTTCAATGCTCAATGATTTAGTACCTAAGAAGAAAATCAAACGAACTCTCCTTGTCAAAGATGCCCGGGAAGTTTTAATTCAGCAAGAATCCCGCAAAATGATTGATTATGATTCTCTTTATCAAAAGGCAATTGAACGTACCGCCAATAATGGAATCATTTTTATTGATGAAATTGATAAGATTACAGCTGGCAACCAAAAAACTTCCGGTGAAGTATCGCGTGAAGGTGTGCAAAGAGACATTTTGCCAATTGTTGAAGGTTCAACAGTTCAAACTAAATATGGCCCGGTAACTACAGACCATATTCTCTTCATTGCAGCTGGCGCTTTTTCAGAGTCCAAGCCGAGTGACCTTATCCCCGAATTACAAGGACGTTTCCCAATTAGAGTGGAACTTAATGCCTTGTCAAAGGATGACTTCGTTAAAATACTTAAGGACCCAGAGGACTCATTATTAGAACAATATGTAGCATTGATGAAAGCCGATGGGATAAAGTTAGTCTTCACACAAGAAGCAGTTGAGCGGATTGCGCAAATTGCTTACGATGTTAACCAGGGAACAGATAATATTGGTGCCAGACGGTTGTCAACAATTCTTGAGAAGTTGCTGGAAGATGTCTTATACGAAGGACCGGACATGACAATGGGAGAAATTACTGTAACTGAAGCATATGTTAATGAAAAACTTAGTGATATAATAACAAATAAAGATCTAACTAAGTTCATTCTTTAACAAAGGTGATGATTAAACATGAATTACACTATCAAAAATAGCATTCTTAAAGTTGAAATCGCTAGTAAGGGTGCTGAAGTGCAAAGTGTAAAAAGTTTACATAGTGGATACGAGTATATTTGGCAGGCAGATCCTCAAGTCTGGAATCGGCATGCACCTGTTCTTTTTCCAATAGTCGGCAGACTAAAAAATGACGAATATACTTACCAAGGGAAAACCTATCATTTAACTCAACATGGTTTCGCCCGTGATTTAGAGTTTCAAGTGGTGCGTCATACAGATGAAAGTATTACATTTTTGCTGACTGACTCTGAAGAGACCAGGAAGGTTTATCCGTTCAAGTTTGAACTACGAGTGAATTACAATTTACTCAATAATCTCTTAGAAGAAAACTTCTCTGTTGTTAACAAAACGGATAGCGAAATGATCTTTGGTATTGGTGGTCACCCTGGATTCAATATTCCTACAAGTAATACCTTATCTAAGGAAGATTTTTACTTTAGTACCAAACCTTCTCGTGCGCGTGTTCATATTCCTTTGAAGGGCGCATTTCTAGATTGGCCTAATCGGTCGTTGGCTTCTACTAATAGCTTAATTACTCTTAGTGATCATCTATTTAAAAATGACGCGCTGATTTTTCAAATGCGCGGCCACGATAATAGGATATCTTTAAAAACTGATGCTAATAATTTTCATGTAAATGTGTGGTTGCGAGATGCACCTTTTGTGGGTGTGTGGTCACAATATCCAACAACTGCCGATTATGTCTGTATTGAACCGTGGTGGGGGATAGCAGACCGCTTTGATACCAACCAAAAGCTGGAAGAGAAGTATGGTATGAACCATCTGGAAGCGGGAGAAACTTTTACTGCTGGTTTTAGCATGGCTTTCCATGACCAAGACGAATAAATTTTGAGTTCAAGATAATAGACGCAAAAAAGGAAGTACCAGACTTCCTTTTTTTATATCACCAAAATAAAAATTAAATATTGCGAACAAGTGTTCATACATCTATAATATAATAGCTAGCTGTTGAGGCTAGCCGTATTTATTTGCTATGCAATTATAGTTTGTGGTGCTTTTTCTTATACCAATACCACAAGCCAAAGGGAATAATATTTTCTTGGTGCTGCAATAAGCGTTTAATATTGCTTCTGTGACGAATAAACAAGATAATCATGATGCAGCCAACAATGATCTCCAAAAAAACATCATGAAAAAAGAAAGTTGCAATAAATATCAGAACCACAGCAATCAGGCTTGAAAGGCTGACATAAGACGTGATAAAAACTAATGGTAGAAAAATAAGAGCACAAATGCCAAAGAACTTGAGATTATAACCTAAGAAGAGGCCGGCACTGGTTGCTACAGCTTTACCGCCCTTAAATTTGAGAAAAATAGAGAATGTATGTCCTAAGATCGCCAGACCACCCGAAATTAATAGGATATATTTGGGCACATTAAGATGGAATATCCTTGGCAAGTTGGTAGCGAGTGTTCCTTTTAAAACGTCAACGATGAGAACCACACTGCCGGCAAATGGTCCGAAGACGCGAAAAGAGTTGGTGGTACCGATATTGCCGGAGCCATAGTTTCTAATATCTTCAGCAAAAAAGATTTTACCGACGATCACGCCTGTAGGAAAAGACCCTATTAAATATGCTAGAATAAATATCAGAATTAAATTTAAATTTATCATTTTTATCCCACTCTCTTAAAGTCTAATGCTATTTTAGCAGAGATTATTGCGTTTGCGGGCTAAATAATAAATGATTTTTAACTGGAGGAGTCTATTTGGTTAAAACAAATAAAAAAATAAATTCTTATGATGACTCATCAATTCAGATTCTTCATGGTCTGGAGGCCGTGCGTAAACGGCCGGGAATGTACATTGGGTCGACTGATGTGCATGGCTTAAACCAGCTAGTCTACGAAATTGTAGATAACTCGGTTGATGAAGCAATGGCCGGATTCGGTAACGAAATTGACGTGACGATTCATAAAGATAACAGTGTGACGGTTCGTGACTTTGGCCGGGGTATGCCTACTGGAATGCATAAATCGGGTAAGCCCACTATTGAAGTCATCTTAACCGTTTTACATGCTGGGGGTAAGTTTACCGAGCAAAACTACAAAACTTCAGGTGGACTTCATGGGGTTGGATCCTCTGTGGTTAATGCTCTTTCCAGTTATATGGATGTGAAAGTTGTGCGAGAAGGCACTGCTTATGAAGAAGAGTTCAAAGATGGTGGTCATCCAGTTGGAACTTTAAAATGTTTGGGTAAAACTAAAGAGCCGACAGGCACTACCATTACTTTTAAACCTGATGAGAAAATTTTTTCAACAATCAGATATAAGTATGAAACTATTCAAGAGCGCATCAGGGAATCTGCTTTTCTGTTAAAGGGCGTACGCTTTGTTTTAACTGACGAACGTGAACCCGAACATCATGATGACTTTAAATATGATGATGGCATTAAAGCTTTTGTCTCATATCTCAATGAGGGTAAAGATTCTTTAAGCGATGTTTTTTATTTTTCCGGAAAACAAGATGAAATTGAAGTTGAGTTTAGCGGTCAATACAGTGACAGCTACTCAGAAAATCTGGTTTCTTTTGTTAATAATGTGCGCACTTCAGACGGTGGTACTCATGAAGTAGGAGCTCGTAGTGGCTTTACGCGTGCTTTTAACGACTATGCTAAAAAGCAGGGCTTGTTAGGGAAAAAAGATAAAAATATTGACGGGTCGGATTATCGTGAGGGCTTAAGCGCGGTTTTATCAGTTAAGATCCCAGAAGAGCTATTGGAGTTTGAAGGGCAGACTAAAGGTAAATTAGGTACTCCGCAAGCAAGATCTGTAGTTGATGCGATTGTCTATGAAAAAATGTCTTACTACCTAATGGAAAAAGGCGAGCTGGCTCAAGAGCTGGTAAAAAAGGCGCAAAGAGCAAGGGATGCTCGTGAAGCTGCCAAAAAAGCGCGCAATGAAAGTCGAAATGGTAAAAAACGGCGCAAAAAAGAAGTGCTTTCAGGTAAGTTAACTCCAGCACAATCACGCAACCCCAAAAAGAACGAATTATTTTTGGTTGAGGGTGACTCAGCTGGTGGTTCCGCAAAACAAGGTAGAGACCGTAAGTTCCAGGCTATCTTGCCTTTACGTGGTAAAGTTTTGAATACCCAAAAGGCCAAGCTCCAAGATATCTTTAAGAATGAAGAGATTAACACCATGATCTACACTATCGGCGCCGGAGTCGGAGCCGAATTTAACGTGGAAGATTCCAATTACGATAAGGTAATTATCATGACGGACGCCGATGATGATGGTGCCCATATTCAGATTTTGTTGTTAACCTTTTTCTACCGTTATATGAGGCCAATGATTGAACATGGTAAAGTTTATATTGCTCTGCCTCCTCTTTATCGTCTGCAAAAAGGTCGTGGTAAAAAGGCTCAAGTGCAATATTCCTGGACCGATGAAGAGCTTGCTGCCGCTGAAAAGAAAATGGGTCGCGGTTATACTTTACAGCGATTTAAGGGACTGGGAGAAATGAATGCTGAGCAATTATGGCAAACAACTATGGATCCGGAAACCAGACTGCTTATTCGTGTCAAAATCGATGATGCTGCTTTGGCAGAACGGCGCGTTACCACATTAATGGGAGATAAGGCTGGAGCCAGACGAAAATGGATTGAAGAAAATGTTAAGTTTAGATTAGGCGATAACACTTCAATTTTAGAAGAAGAAAATGAATAAAAGAGGTTTTTAATTAATGTCTACAAAAGAACGAATTCGTGAAATGCCGCTTGAGCAGGTCATGGGTGAACGTTTTGGAAGATATTCCAAATACATTATTCAGGAACGGGCCTTACCGGATATTCGTGACGGGTTAAAACCCGTGCAAAGAAGAATCCTTTATGCCATGTTCCAGGATAACAATACTTACGACAAACCATTTAAAAAAGCAGCTAAAGCTGTGGGTAATATTATGGGTAATTTTCACCCTCATGGTGACAGTTCAATTTATGGAGCTTTAGTCCACCTCTCACAAGATTGGAAAATGCGTGAGCCATTAATTGAAATGCATGGTAATAACGGCTCAATGGACGGGGATGGTCCCGCAGCTATGCGTTATACTGAATCTCGTTTGAGTAAAATATCTAACATGTTACTGCAGGATATTGATAAAAATACAGTCAATATGGTCCTGAATTTTGACGATACCGAGTATGAGCCCACCGTTTTACCGGTACGTTTTCCCAATTTACTAGTTAATGGTTCTACCGGTATTTCAGCAGGTTACGCCACGGAAATACCACCACATAATTTAACCGAAGTAATTGATGCCACTATCTATTTTTTAAAAAATCCTAATGCCACTCTTGACGATCTGATGCAATTTGTCAAAGGTCCTGATTTTCCAACTGGTGCCATCGTTCTGGGTGAAAAAGGCTTACGTGAAGCTTATGAAACAGGACGTGGCCGTATTCAGGTAAGAGCTAAATCTTCTATTCAAGAAATAAGAGGGCACCGTGAGGAAATTGTAATTACGGAAATTCCTTTTGCTGTTAATAAAGCCCTGTTAGTTAAAAAAATGGATGAGATTCGGCTTAACAGAGAAATTGATGGTATAGCTGAGGTTCGGGATGAAACTGACCGTCATGGTTTGTCAATTGTAGTCGAATTGAAAAAGGGCGCCGATGCACAAAATATTTTAAATTATCTCTTTAAAAATACTGAACTGCAGGTTTCCTATAATTTCAATATGGTTGCAATTGATCACATGACGCCAATGCAGGTTGGTTTAAAGCACATCTTGTCTTCATACTTAGAACATGAAAAAGAAGTAGTTACCAAAAGAACTAAGTATGATTTAAATAAAGCTGAAGAACATCTGGAAATTATCCAGGGCTTGATTCATGCCATGGACATTTTAGATCAAGTTATCAAAGTCATTCGGGCATCAAAGAATAAGACCGAAGCTAAGAAAAATTTGTCTAATGAATTTGAATTTTCAGCTCGACAAGCAGAAGCAATTGTTTCTTTGCAACTATATAGACTTACTAATACCGATGTAGATGCTTTAGTTAAAGAGCAAACGGAATTAAGCGAAAAGATAGCTCGTTTTAAGGAGCTTTTATCTAATAACAAAACTTTGGAAAAGGAAATAGTTAAAGAACTATCACTTGTTAAAAAAGAATTTGGTAATCCGAGAAGGACCGAAATTTCTTCTGCAAATGCTAAGATCCAAATTGATGAAAAAGCTCTAGTAGCCGATGAACAGGTACGTGTGTTGATAAGTCGCGATGGCTACTTGAAAAGATCTTCTATTCGTTCCTGGCAGTCAAGTGATGATGAGGATAACGGCTTGCCAAGCGGGGATGATGTAGTATTTGAAAAAACAGTATCTACTTTAACCAATTTATATCTTTTTACCAGTCGGGGAAATGTCATTTACCGTCCAGTAAATGAACTAGTTGAGGCAAAGTGGAAGGAAACTGGCCAACATTTGTCTCAAGAAATTGGTTTAAATGAGGATGAAAACATTATTCGTGTATTTGACTTTGACAATTTAAAGCAAAGTGTCAACTTTTTACTTGCTACCAACGATGGCTATATCAAACAATTACAATTAAGTAATTTGCAACCTACAAGAACTTATCGTTCACGAGCAATTACAGCGCTAAAAATGAAAAAACCAGACAGTATGGTCGTCCGCGTTGATTTAGTTAAGAGTAACAGTAATGACGAAATAATTTTATTTACTCATAACGCATATGCTATTCGCTATAATTTGGCAGAAATTCCAGAATCTGGCGCCAAATCGTTTGGAGTAAAGTCTGTCAATCTGAAGCCTGCGGACTATGTCATTTCATATATCTTAATAAATCCTGACTATCTTGACCTGGTTCATGTTGGAATAATTACACAAAGGGGGGCATTTAAACAATTTAAAGCTGATTTAGTAAATAAAGTATCACGGGCTAAACGAGGAGTACTTGTATTAAGAGAACTTAAAACTAAACCTCACCGCATTGTTGCGGTTACGTCTTATGGGCAAGACCATACTTTAATTGTAACCACTAAGAGTAAGAGGCACATAAAGATCTTAACTAGTGCTTATCCGTTAGGTGATAGATATTCGAATGGTTCATTTGTGATTGATACTACTAGTGACGGGGAGCCAGTTAATATAAAACTAAGTAGGCCATTAAGCAATAATTAATTTTAGTTTATTTAATGATATCAATAAATTGTGAAAGTGCTTTATTGAATTACAATAATACTTTGACACAAAGGGGTTTTTGATTGATAATAGCATATATATAGAGCCATATTCTTGTTAAGATAGAAGGAATAATTTTATGCCTAAAACAGATACAATACTCTCAACCAAGTCCTTACATTATTTTTTGCAATTAATTGATACTATGAATTATACCCAGGCAGCCCAGATCCTGGGCATTACTCAACCGGCTTTAACTCAACAAATTAAGAAAATCGAGCATGCAATTGGAACACCGTTATTTGGGCAGATGGGCAAAAAGCTTTACCTAACGGAAGCGGGTAAGCAATTGCAAACTGGAGCGATTCAATTGCTTGGAACCATTAATTCTGTGGTTAGTGATATTCAAGAATTTACTCAGGCTGATAAGGGTAATATTGCAATCGGTGTTTTAGAAAGTGTTGATTCTGATCTTCTCAGACGGTTTTTGATTGAGTTTAACCAAAAGTTTCCGAATATAACTATTAGTGTCTCTTATTTTAACCGGAAAGATCTTTGGTATAATCTTGATAATAATTTAATTGATTTAGGGTTGCTTTATGTTCCTGAAACTGCTAGGAAAAGTCAATCCAATATTCAGAATCAGTATGAACGAATGAAAGTCACACAAGAGAGATTGACAATTTTGACACACAATTCTAAATTTAAGGCAAAAAAGGCATACCCAGTTTCCAAATTCTTAGGAAAAAATTGGGTACTTTATCCGGATAGTTTTTACTTAACTCAATTGTTAAAAGATAAATTAGGCTCTAAATTAAATGCTAAAAACGGGTTAAATGTTCCTTTAACCTTTACTTCAACCAAGCAAATGGTTGATACAGCGCAGGAAACTGATTATGAGACAGTTGTAGGTGAATCATATTATCAGCTCCACCAAGACGAAATTGATTTAACACCAGTATTTTTAAAAGGTGTTCCCAAATTTACAACATCAATTATTTATCGCAAGGGTAAGAAAGAAGTTCCTCGGATTGAAAACTTTTTAGCCGAATTTAAAAAGTTTTTGCAAGCATAATTCTTCATACATGTGCTAAGACATAATAAATTATTTAAACTAAAATTTACATTTTACTGGGAAGAAAAGGTTTTATTAGGTAAACTAGAAGATAAGTAAAAAATTTAAAAGAAACAGGGGAAAGTTAAATGGAAAAAGAATTAGTTTTTGGTCATCAAAATCCAGATACAGATGCCATAGGAACTGCAATTGCTTATTCATATTTGCAAAATAAATTAGGCTACAATACAGAAGCGGTTGCTTTAGGTGAGCCTAACGATGAGACAGCCTTTGCGTTAAAGAAATTTGGTTTTGAAGCACCAAGAGTTATTAAAACAGCTGCTAATGAAGTGCAGAAGGTAATGCTAGTCGATCATAATGAACCGCAGCAAAGCGTTTCCGATATTGATAAAGTAACTGTAACTCATGTGGTTGACCATCATAGAATTATGAATTTTAATACAAGTATGCCTCTGTTTTATCTTGCAGAACCTGTAGGTTGCACCAGTACGATTATGTTTGGACTGTACAAGCATTTTAAGGTGGAAATTCCTCAAAATATTGCTGGAATTATGCTCTCTGCAATAATATCAGACACATTATTGCTAAAATCGCCCACTACTACTGAGAGAGATAAAAAGGCCGTTCAAGAACTTGCAGAAATTGCTAATGTGGATTACCAAAAATATGGTTTGGAAGAATTGAAGGCTGGTACTAATATAGCAAGTAAATCGGAAGAAGAATTAATTGATTTAGATGCTAAATCATTTGATTTGAACGGTAAGAACGTTCGGGTTGCTCAAATCAATGTAGTTGACTTACCAGAGGCTTTGGAACGTAAAGAGGCTTTCTTAAAGACAATGAGCGATTCAGCCAAGTCTGAAGGCTACGATTTATTCATGCTGCTTATAACTAATGTACTTGACTCAGATTCAACTGCATTAGTTATAGGTTCAGATGAGGCTTTGGCTTCATTTGAAAAGGCATTTGGTGAGGTTAAGGATTCTGAAATTAGCTTGCCAGGTGTTGTTTCAAGAAAGAAACAGGTTGTGCCACCGTTAACTGAAGCTTTTAAGTAATTTAAAAAACACGAAATAGAGAAAATCTATTTCGTGTTTTTTTAATCTTTGTTAATTTCCTTAGCCAAAATGATGAATGATTTGCATACTCTTTCAGCTTTGTCAGGTGACATTTTTCTAAGTTCATTAAGAACCTTCTTAATAAATACTGGAGTATTATCTTGATGATTTTCAACTTTAACTTCTTTAAAGCGATAGGCATTCATAATAATATCTGGTGTAGTTGTATTTAAGGCTCTGGCAATGGAGTCAAGCTTTTGAATACTAATATTCTGGTTTTTGGTACGCTCAAGACGGGAAATAAAATTGACCGATAAATCGCTTAATTCAGCGAGATCCTCCTGGGTTAATTTCTGTTCACGTCGCCTGCGACATATTTCTTTTCCTAAATTTATACTCATGGAATAAATTCAACCCTTTCAAAAAAATAAATCCATATTCTATAATAACAGATTAATTATAGAATTAAACATTAAAATAAAAAAATAATGAATAAAACACTTGCTTTTAGCAAAATTAAACTCAAACTAAATGTTTTAAACTATACCCCACATAGTATTGTAAGCTATTTTTTGAGAAAATAAAATAAAAAAGCACCAATTAATAACCTTAAAGTGAAAAAGGAAAGAGTGGCAAATATTATATCAAAGACTGCTTTCGCTTGCCAGGTCTGCGAGTAGAAAGGCGCTTGTTTAAAAAAGAGAACAACTAATTGGGTTTATATATTTATAAAGCCTAGAAAGCGCTTTTATTTATATTTTTCCATATTTATGCTAGTTATTTTGAATATAGAAATTAATGACGTATAGTTTAACTATTTTTTGGGGTAGTATTTTATATCTGTTCGCATAATTTTTATATTGTAAATTAAATTTAAAACTAAAATTTCTATCTAAATCATAAAAATACACTGTCAATCTTTATCAGAAAACTTTTAGCAACTTTTGAATATCAAGTAATTTTTGCTTGAGTTCAAGCGGGTGATTTAGGTTTGATATATTTCATCATACTGCAGTAGTAATATACAACTTCGTATAATATATATTATGTAAAGTTATATCAAAAATTCAGGATAGAGGGTTAATCAACAAATACCTTGGTTAAAATATTTATGTTGACACAAGTATTTAGAGTCTTTTAAAATTCAAAAACCGCTTAACTGATCATTTAACAGCAATTAATTATCTCAGTAGTAATTTAAATTTTTCTTACATAGACAGATTTCCATCTTTGAATTCACAAAATTTAATATAGAAACAACTAGTTCTAAATCGTAAAAGTTTATGTATTAAGTGGCAAATCATCATAAGTATGAATCGTTAATGTAAGTGGTAAGTTTAGTGTCTTTTTAATTGGTATAAAGAAAGTGTGCGATTTACTGGAAATAGTAATTTGGTGTTACATTTATTTTATTGCTTTCATTAAAATTATAGTTTTAATGAAAGCAAATAAAGGAAGTATTGCAGTCAAAATTTTCTTTATATCAGACTCTATGGCTCACACAAAGTTAGCAATTAGCGCGTAAGTTTTTAAACGAGATATTTTAAATTGTTGCTTTAAATATGTTAATGTATAGCTTAAAAATAAAGCTGTTTCCCCTCTTTTAAAGTACGCTGCAGCTAGCTCCAATTACCTGGTTTTCTCTCCTAATGCTCTATAATTTTGATCTGAACACTCTATTTTTAGCAATTAATTATCAGGCTTAAACAACTAAATAATATTTATCAAATCACCCTCTTAATTTCTAGCAAATTAAACCGCAGTTCAATAATCTGTGCGATAAATGTACTTGAGCGACTATCTGTTTGATTTTTCCCCTTTCTTTAGGGTAACCAAGAATAAAAAAGACAAACATACATTCTGATTTTGCTTTATAATAGAATACATAATTATTTCAGTCAGGAGAATTTTGCTACGTGGAAACAAAAAGATACTTAGATCTAATCGATGATGAATTGAAAAAAATGCCGGATTTTGTCAAAGATTATAACTTTGGTACCAGTCATTCTTTAGCTACATCCTATCAATATTTAACAGAAATCAGACGTTTCTTTGACTGGCTGCGCCAAGAAGGCATTTCACAGGCTAAAAATAATCAAAAAATTGAAACCGAAACTTTGGCCAAACTGCAGCGCAATGACATTATGCTTTATATTAACTATTTGGGTCACGTCAAAAATAAGCAGGGTAATCTTAACTCCCCCACTACTATCAATCGTTCCATAAATGCGTTAAGGTCCTTGTTTAAGTTTTTAACCATAACCGCTGATAATATTAATGGTCAGCCATATTTTGAACGAAATGTAATGCTTAAAATTGATTCCCTCAATAATACAGAAACGCTGAACTACCGTGCACATGTCCTTGAATCACACATGTATACCGGCAAATTAAAATACCAGTTTCTAGACTTTATTGCTACTAAATACGAACTTCAATGCAATAAACATGCTCTACCGGGTTTTAAAGTTAATAAAGAACGTGATATGGCAATTATTGCATTAATTTTGGGAACAGGGATAAGGGTCTCAGAATGTGCAGGAATTGATGTTTCTGACATTAATTTTAGAAAGGCTACGTTGGACGTAACACGTAAAGGTGGTCAAAGAGACAGCGTTCCAATTGCCGAATGGACAATAATTTATATCAAAGGATATAAAAAGATTCGCCAGGAACGCTATTCAGCCTCAAAAAAAGATGTAGCATTTTTTCTTACACGGTGGCACAATAAAACAAGAAGAATTACTGCCAGTGCAATTGAAAAGATGGTTAATAAATATTCAGCTGCCTTTGGACATCCACTTACCCCTCATAAATTGCGCCATACTGTGGCTTCTGAATTATATGATGTGACTAAAGACCAGGTTTTGGTTGCCCAGCAGCTGGGACAAAAAGGAACTTCAGCAACTGATTTATATACTCACGTCGATCAAAAAAAGCAAAGAGCTGCCTTGAATGAGATTACTGAAGCTGATAAAAACAATAGTAAAAAGCAAGCATAATAGTGCTTGCTTTTTTGGTTATTCGAATCTTGTCTGCCAATTTGAACTTTGATTAGCCTCAAAGCACATTTTTATTTCTGCAAAAGAGTTTCGTGGTACTGACAAAGGTGGCAGATTATCAAAGTCAAAGAACGAGCATTTTTCAGTTTCAGTATTATTGACAAACTTTCCTCCTAAATCTCTGCAGAGAAAAATAACATTGCACACATTGATAGCGCGTTCAACTCGTTTATTATCATGAATGTTAGTTGAATGGTTATTTATGGCAATGATTTGCTCAACCGCGATCTTATGACCAGACTCCTCTTCTGCCTCCTTTATACAATTTGCTTTAACCGTCATATTTGGTTCACACCACCCGCCTGGCATTGACCATAAATTGTCGGTAGACTCTTTCACCAGCAAAATTTTTTGGTTATTAAAAATTGCTGCTCTGGTAGATACTTTAGGTGTCTGATAACCGTCATCACTACTAAATAACCCCTTAATCACATCAATCGGCTCACCAGTTTTAGCAGCCATCATCTTTGTGGCAATTTCTCTTATCTGCTGGTATCTTTCTCTATCAAAACGATCGTGGCCGTATTCAATGCCATCTTGAGCAATACTTTGTAGTTCTATTGCCCACCTTGAAAGTTGGTCTAATTTTTTCATAAAAAGCCCCAATTTCTTAGCAAAAGAGCAACCTTTCAAAGGTTGCTCTTACTTTGTTAAATCAATTTTATCAATATCTATCATCCAGCCAATAGCAAAAGATTTTTCTCCCAAATGTGTCGCAATAACGGGACTAAACTTCGTTACTGAAATATTTTGCTTGGGAAATTTCTCCTTTAAAAAGTCCTCTGCTTCTTCAGCTTGACTTTTATCATTAGAATCAATGATAAAAAGTTTAATTTGGTCTTTATAAGGCAACTTATCAATCTTTTCCACTGTTAAACTTTTAATTTTGATAAAAGCCCGTTTCATTGATCGAATCTTATCAAATGCCACAATATCGCCATCTTTAAAAGTAAGCAGTGGCTTGATGTTCAGCATGGATCCGATAAAAGCAGTGGCATTGCTTAAACGTCCCCCACGACTCAGATTTTTTAAATCATTGACGACAAAAATCTCATCAATGGTTGATTTGATTTTATCTAATTTTACCAGAATGGTATCAAGGTCAAGACCATTCTTTATCATTCTGGCTGCAGCTAAAACCAAATTTCCCTGCAGACGAACTGTCATCCTTGAATCTATAGCATGTAGATTATATTTGGGATTGTTTTCCGATATATTACAAAGTGTCTGATAAAAACCTGAAATTCCGCTTGAAAGTGTAATTGCGATAATAGCTTCATACCCTTCGTCATGTAAGCGATCAAAAAGACGAATTAAATCACCACTACTTGGTTGAGAAGTCTTAGGAAAATCAGCTCCCTCTCTTTGCATTTTAAAAAGCTGATCAGAAGTAATATCAACATTTTCTAAGTACTCTTTTTGACCTATGATTATGGGAATAGATATAACAATAATATTGTTTTTTTCCGCCTCTTGTTTTGTTATGGCGCTAGTACTATCAGTAACTAAAGCAATCTTCATCTAACTTACCTTTCGCTTTTGTCTGTACAACATACGAGAATTATAGCATAAAAAAATAAGTGTTTCGACCATCAACTAGTAGAACAAATTATTTTTCACTTCTTTGTAATAACTCACTGAAGATGCGGTTAAAAGTTGCTACTTCTTGTTTGCTAAGACCTTGCAACAAGGATTCTTCTATCTCTTTTAATACTTGTTTTAATTGGATAATTTTTTGAAGTCCTGTTTCATTTAACAAAACAATTTTGCTTGAATCTTTCTCAGATCTTTTAACTGTAATAAAACTAACTGTTTTCTTCTGCTGTAATTGTCTACTCAATGTAGATAACGAAATTTTTAAATTGTCAGCTAAATCTCCCATTTTTAAAGCTGTATTGTTATTTTGATCGAAATATAGCAAAATTCTAGTTTGTGATAAATTTAAGCCACATTTTCTATTTATTTCGTTTTTTATATTTCCCGCAATTGTGCTAAAAGATAAAACATCCATTTAACTACCTTTTCTGATAAAAACCAAAATAACTTATAAGCATGTATTTAAAAAGTCCATATGTTTTCCCAAAGAAAATTAGTTTGTGAAACAATTGGGTTACCTGTATAGTAATATTATTTACTATTATTTTTTGCTTATAAATATTTATATTAATAACTTTAAATCTATATTACCAGTATATCAGTTTTTTGCAATAGCTGCTTTAAAAAGTAGATTTATAATTAATATATGATTAGTAGTACTCTTTTTTAAGATTTAATCATAAAATCTGCCTAAAGCGAATACAAATTGTTTAATAATTGATATAATAGTAAGCGTGTTTTGAGGTGATAATTATGGCTTTTGACGGCTTATTCATACATAGTCTTTTAAATAGTGTTAAGCCAAAAATAATCAATGGTCGGCTTTCAAAAATATACCAACCATTTGAACAAGATTTAGTATTAACTTTTAGAAAAGAGCGCAAAAATATTCAGTTGTTACTATCGGCAAATGCGCAATACCCTCGGTTTTACATAACTAGCCAGACTATTGCCAATCCTGATAAGGCTCCTACTTTTGTCATGGTACTGCGCAAATATTTGGAAGGCTCAGTATTAAAAGAGATTGAACAGCTGGGTGTGGACCGCATAGTAAATTTTAATTTTAGTAATCGTAATGAGCTGAGAGATCAAGTTCAGTTAGTTTTATCTTTAGAATTAATGGGACGACATAGTAATGTCATACTTTATGATCAAAAAAGTGGACATATAATCGATTTGCTTAAACGGATTAATCCAGATGAAAACAGAGTGCGGCTGCTTTTACCTAAAGCAAAATATGAATTACCGCCCTTAATATCTGGAATAAATGGCTTTGAAGTAACAGAAAAAGAGTTTAGAGAAAAAACTATGCATTCTGATCCAGTAGATTTTGCCAGTCAAATTGGTGGCCTGGATCGTGACGATCGTCAGGAGCTCACTGGTTATTTGGAAGATGATTTTTCTTATTCGTCCTTTAAAACTTTTATGGATCAGTTTAATAAAAAAGGCGCTTTTATATTAAAAACGCCAAAAAATAAACGTAAGATTTTTCCCTACCTACCCTACCATCTTAACCTGACAAAAGAAAGTGCTGATCCGGATATTAATCATGCTTTAAATGAGTTTTACGAGTATCAGTCAAATCAAGATTGGGTACGGCAAAAGTCAGCTCAAATTGAGCGGCTAATCAAAAATGAGTACAAAAAATTAACCAAAAAAATTGTTAAGCTCAAAAAGCAGCTAGAACAGGCAGAAAATTCTGAAGGATACAGGATACAAGGAGAAATACTTAACGCAAATTTATCGCAAGTTAAGCCAGGGATGGCAGAGGTTTCTTTGCCAAATTATTATGATAATAATCGCCCACTAAAAATTAAACTTGATGTTGCCCTTTCTCCGGCCCGTAATGCGCAGAAATATTTCACTAAATATAAAAAATTACGTGATTCTATTAAACACGTTAAAGAGCAAATATCTATTGCTAAGGATAACTTAGATTATTTTGATTCTGTTCAGACTGCAATTGATAATGCTGAACCGCAAGATATCGATCAAATTACTGAAGAGTTAATGAACCAGGGATATTTGAAGAAGCCCCAAAAACCAAAACGGAAAAAGAAAATTACCGAAAAAAATCTGAATAAATTTCGTATATCTTCGGGTAAAACTGTTTTAGTTGGCAAGAATAATTTGCAAAATGACTGGCTAACTTTAAAAAAGGCCAATAAAACTGATATTTGGTTTCATGTTAAAAATATTCCGGGCTCACACGTGATTTTGCAATCAGCTGAGGCGACAGATGAGGACATTCGAGAAACAGCTGAAATTGCCGCATATTTCTCTAAAGCTAAAAATTCTGCGCACGTACAAGTCGATTATGTTCAAGATAAACGTGTCAAAAAACCAAATGGAGCAAAACCAGGCTTTGTAATTTATACTGGTCAAAATTCAATTGAAGTAACCCCTGAAAAAACCAGGGTATTATCGAAGAGAATAAATTAGAAAACGAGGATGAAGAAATCATCCTCGCTTTTTAAATCGGCTGAGTGGTTAATGATAAAGACTCTAAAACACTTAAAATAAGTTCAGTAGTTTCGATACTTGAAAACACTGGTATGTTCTGATTCAAAGCCTCATCGCGTATTCTAGTTGCATCATCACTAGCGGAATCAGATAAATTTGTAATATTTATTACCATATCAATCTTATGCTGGCGAATCTTGTCTAATAAGCTGCGAGAGCCATGACTAATTTTTGACACTATTCCAGTTGTAATACCGGCTTCTGCCAGTTCATTAGCCGTGCCCTCGGTTGCAATTATTTTAAAGCCTAACCGATAAAATCTTTGAGCCAATTCTGTAACTTTTTTCTTGTCTTCGTCGCGCACCGATATAAAAATTATTCCATAATTTGGTATTTTTAAACCACTAGCTTCATACCCTTTGTATAAGGCCTTTGCGAGTTCCGTATCCCTGCCCATAACAGAACCAGAAGACTTCATTTTAGAATCGAACGTATTTTCGCTTTGATAATTAATATAAGAAAAGACTGGCATTTTAACAAATATAAAGCTATTTGAACGCCATAATCCACTTTTGTATCCTAATTCAGGCAAAGACTTTCCGATTAAAACTTCTGTCGCACATTTGGTAATATCCTTACCAAGAGCCTTGGAAAGAAAAGCAATATTATGGCCGGCATAAGGCTTAATTTGTAATAAATATACTTTTTTATCAACAATTAAGAAATGTAAAGTAAAAATACCACGCATATTGATACGCTTAACTAGTGCAATAGTAAATTCAGTTAATAATTTCTTGGCCGTTTTGGATAAGTTTTGTGGTTTAAAAACAGCTATTGAATCTGACGCATGTGAACCTGTTTGTTCCAAGTGCTCAATGATACCTGGAAGGGTTACATTTTTTCCATCTGAAATGGCAGTTATCTCATATTTATTTCCCTCAATAAAATGAGATAAGCTTACCTTAGAAAGCTGATTTTCTTTTAAATATTTTTTTAAGGCTGGTAAATCATAAACGACAGCCGATTTTTGCTTTACTCCCAAATTATTAAAACCACCAATTAAAATTGGAAATCCGTGTTCTTTAATGAACTTCTGAGCAGCACTTTTATTAACAGTCGTTAGGAGTTTGTTTTGACTTAAATTTTTTACTGGTTTATTTAACGCCTGTTTTATGCGATCTTTAGGATTAACATCCTTGTTACCTAAAATATTGAGACCGTTTTCGATAAGTTTCTTACGCAGAGCATTCATTTCTTTACCAGAAAACTGTATTAAAACATCTTTGATTTTTTCTTTCTTGGCAATTTGAAGAATACTTTCAACTGTAATTGGCTCAAAATAAACTTTAGCTACTCTTTTGTAGCTAATAGCAACTGATTCATCGTTATTTGAAAGTAAAATAATGTCATAATTATTATTATGTAAAGTATCAATTGCATGACTGATCATGTAGTCGAATTCACTCGTAACTGACACTTGTGATGGCAGCATTCCAATTATTAAAACCTTTTTAGAGGCAGTCAAAACTCGGCTTTCGTCTTGAACTCCAAATGAACCATAATATGCTTTAACTAATGGCTTAATGGTTCCCGCAGTGCCATCAATTTGCTGGAAGGCGGGTTTTAAATGTATTTTTACAAGTCTTTTTTCAATTGCATCCACACTGATCATAGATAAGTTAGCAATTAAAAGATTACGAAACCCCCTCTTTTTGGCTTCAATTAATAATTCATCGGTTAAGTGCTCATTTACTAATTTATGACCAATTTCAACTATATGAAACAGCTTTTGGAAATATACTGGATGAATATGAACAATTTCATGTAATTCTTGATAACTAAAACCTTTTGCAATTGCAGCGAGTAGCTTAAGTAAATGTAACTCATCAGGTTGTTTTAGATCAGAAATAATTTCTGATTTATCCTTAGCTTTTTCCGCCTGCAAAACGCTTAGTGACATTTTTATATTTACTGTTGAAGCCAGACCTTTTAAAAAAGCAGATTCAAAATTCGTACCTAAACCAATAGCTTCTCCACTCGCCTGCATTCTGCTGCCTAATTTGTAATGATTGCTACCAGATTGCGTCAATGACCAAAATGGCATCCTAATGGCTACTTTGTCTAAGGTTGGTTCGATTGCAGCATTAAGTCCTGATAAAGGATCTTTAATTTCATCTAAACGATAACCGAGTGCAATTTTACAAACAATATAACCCAAACTATACAGTCCTATCCTCTTAGACCAAATAGCACTACGCGTTAGTCTGGGCTTTATCGATAAAACTTTGACAGCAAATTTAGTACCTTCGTGTTTAACGGCGAAATGTATATTAAGAATTCCTACTATTTGCAGACTGTCTGCTATTTTTTTGGCAATTGTCCGAATCCTTTGTACTTGGTCATTGTTAAGGGTCAAGGCTGGCATTACAGCCGCAGAATCACCGGCATTAATAGCTACAGACTCAATAGTATCTGCTAGATTAGTAAAAAGTGTATTCCCTGAGCCATCACGAATAATATTGGCAATTATTTCGTCCCAAGAAGATAAGTCTTCTGCTAAGTGATAATTGCCAAACGAAAAATTTTCCAGTCGTTTTTCTTTTTGTAAATATTCGTTTAAATCAGTAATATTATTAAAAATAATTTTTTGGTTAAGCGCTGAATCATTTTGTTTGATAAGCATCACAGGAAAGTGAACGGACTCTTCCAGTTGTTTTTGCAAATTAATTGCATCGAAATCAGTTAGATTCCAATATTTGCTGGCCTCAATCTGATTTTCTGTCAGAAAAGCGTTCATTTTTTGATGATTGTCAATTGCCAAAGTGCGTTTGTTTAAAGTTAACAAGCGCACTCCCATTTGACTCAGAATACCATCTTGAACAAGTTCCCGGGTAACTTTTAAACCAGTTGTAGAGCCGTAAGCAGAGATAATGGCATTTGGTTCTTCCATGCGAATTATTCTTTTGAGAAATTCCAAGGTCATTGGCTCAAGATATACGGTTAAGCCGGGCTTTTTATCAGTAGAAATAGTTGCAGGGTTAGGATTGACTAAAACAACTTGAATATCTTCTTCAAAAAGTGCATTAATAGCGTCTTCAACTAATAAATCAGTTTCGGATACTTTACCGACTAAAGTTGGACCTGATCCGATGATTAATACTTTATCTAAATCATTATCTAAAGGCATGTTTACACCATCATCTTTACAAAGTTATCAAAAATGGGAAGAGCATCTAGACTTCCTGGTGCTCCTTCGGCATTGAAAGCTGTACCAATTACCTTATTGGTTTTATTGCTGTAACCGGCAAGTAATTCACTGTGAAGATCGTAAAATTCTCTTTCCATTTTGAATTGAACGCTGTTTGGCAGAACCAGTTGATCAATATTCATAGCCACTTGCCAAATCTTGTTTGTATTTTGATCAATTACAGGGTAATTAATACCATTATATGGTTGTGGTAAGTCGACAAGTTCAAAATTCAAAAAATCGCTTAATGTTAAAAACCCTAAGCCAATTCCCCAAATGGGAATTTGACCATAAAATGCTGAGAGAATTGGTTCTAGGTCTGGCATCAATTCATTTGGCCTGCCAGGCCCTCCCGAGATGATAATTCCTTGCGGTCGCAAATTTTCAATATCGGGCACAGCAACATTATATGGTAAAACTGTAGCATTAACCTTTCTTAAAGATAATTCTCTAAGCATGGAATGCTTTAAACCCAGATCAATTATAGCTACAGTTTTCCCTACATTCGGTACTGCATAGGCATTCTTAGTAGAAACAGCTGCAGATTTGTTTTTGGGCAATACCAAGGCTTTAATTTGGTCAAAAGCATGTTCATCATTTGTGTCCATAATCGACGCTTTGATTGTTTTCTCCTTATTCAAAAGATGAACTAAGGCTCTGGTATCGACATTAAAAATTGCTGGTATATTTTTTTCTTTTAAAAAAGAAGCTAAATCCTGAAAGTTGCCACTTTCGGAAATATTTTGTGCAACATCATTGGCGATTATTCCTTTTACTGTCGGATTAATGCTTTCATAGTCAATAGCATTAATACCGTTGCCACCAATCATTGGGGCAGTAAATACGAGAATTTTACCTGTATTGGTTGGGTCAGTCAGTGCTTCTTGATAACCAAAATTACCCGTTTGAATTGCTAACTCACCGGTAGAAATTATTGAAGCTCCTAATCCTTCTCCTGGAAAAGATTGACCATTTTCCAGAATCAAATATCGTTTCATTTAATCACTTTTTTCTCTCAATTCAGTCAGTCTTTGCAAAAAAATTCGTGGAGGTTTTACTGCAAATTCGAGCCATTTACCAGTTGTTGGCTGTCTGAACCCTAATACTTGAGCATGCAAAAATTGACCATTTCCCTTTAAGGTATGATGCGGTCCGTATAATGGGTCCCCTGCAACAGGATGTCCAATATAAGCAAGGTGTACCCTGATTTGATGAGTCCGACCTGTTTCAAGTTGACATCTGAGTAAACTGTAATTTTGAAATTGTTCAAGAACAGTAAAATGTGTAATGGCTTCTTTGCCGTTTGCTACTACAGCCATTTTTTTACGATTATAATGATCGCGTCCAATTGGAGCTTCTATTGTTCCTTGCTTTTCAGAAAAATTGCCGTGTACTATTGCTAAATACAGTCTTTTATTAGTTTTTGTGGCCAATTGTTCTTCTAAACTTTCACGCGCCAAAGCATTTTTGGCCACCATTAATAAACCAGATGTATCCTTGTCAATGCGATGGACAATGCCCGGACGAAATCCTTCAGGGCTTTTAGCCAGATTTTTCGTATGAAACAATAATGCATTAACGAGTGTGTGATCTGGGTGTCCAGCAGCTGGATGGACTACCATACCCTGTGGCTTGTTAACTACTATAACGTCTTGATCTTCATAAACTATGTCTAATGGAATATCTTCTGGGACTAGAGCCAGTGGCTTTAATTTTGGAACAATAACCGTAATTAAGTCATTTTTTTGAACCTTATAGGACGACTTAACTATTTTTTGGTTAACCAGGATATTTTGATCATGGAGCAATTCCTGAATTCGCGAACGTGATAAAGAAGGAATTGCGTTTGCCAGAACTTTGTCTATTCTGCCCTTTTCATCATGGATAACAAGCTGGTATTTATTTAACATCGTTTTTTTCGCTTTCGTCAAAAAAGAGTAGATAAATAAATACCAATATTATGCCAATTGTAATGGCAGAGTCAGCAATATTAAAAATATTGAAGTGAATAAAGTCAACTTGAATCATATCAATAACATACTTTAAATGAATACGGTCAATTAAATTGCCAATAATTCCGCCTAAAACCAGTGCTACACCAGAATCAAAAAGCTTACTGTGAAAATTGTTTCGTAACAGGTAATATAAACAAATTACGATAGCGATAATACTAATCAGGTAAAAAAGTCCCATTTGACCGGGCAAAATATTCCAAGCAGCTCCGTCATTTTGTACATAAGTAAATGAAAAAACGTGGGGAATAATCTGCTGCGTTTCTCCCAGCCGGTAATTACCGGCAATAAAGGATTTCAACCCTTGATCAAGAAGTACAATAAATAATGAAATAATTAAATATAAGAATTGCATTGATACTTTTTAAAATAAGCCACTAATTTTACCATTATTGTCAACGTCAATATCTAATGCTGCTGGGTGTTTAGGTAATCCTGGCATATCTAAAACATGTCCAGTGGTGATAACAATAAATCCAGCTCCATTTTTCAGACTGGCGCCCTTCACATGCAAAGTAAAATTTGTTGGTGCTCCTAATAGTTTTTGATTATCAGTAAATGAGTACTGTGTCTTGGCAATAATGACTGGCAGCCTATCCTTCCCCATTTTCTCAAGTTCATGAATATCATTTTCGGCTTTTTCAGTATATTCTACTTTAGCTGCATGATAAATTTTTTGTGCTATTTTAGCAATTTTAGTTTTTACCTTATCATCTTTTTGATAAGTGGGTACCAGCTTGCCAGCTGCTGAATTTGCTAAATCAAGGACAGCTTTCGCAGCTTCTATTCCGCCTTTTGAGCCCTGTTCATGATAATCAACGACAACAGAATCAATTCCTTCTTCTTTAATCAATTGCTGTAAAAGCGAAAGTTCATTTTCGCTGTCAGTTGCAAAATGATTAATTAAAACAATCACAGGAATACCATAATTACGCATATTGTTCATATGTCTCTTAAGATTTGCAAAACCGCTACGTAAAGCAGACAGATTTTCTTTACTTAAGTTTTCAGTAGTACCTTCTGCTTGATATTTTAAGGCACGTACGGTCGCCACGACCACGCTGGCATCAGGCTTTTTATCCAAATGCTCAGATACAAAGTCCATGAATTTTTGACCACCTAAGTCGCTGCCGAATCCTGCTTCAGTTAAAACATAATCACTTAAATGCAATGCTAAATTAGTTGCCATAACGGTATTGGCACCGTGGGCAATATTGGCAAAAGGTCCACCGTGTACAAGAGCGGGTGTATGTTCAATTGTTTGCACTAGATTTGGCTTTAAGGCGTTAGAAAGCAAGGCTGCAATTGCACCCTCAAATCCCAAATCCTTGACATACACAGGCTTATCATCTTTAGTGTAGCCCACGAGCATTAGACCAATTCTCTTTTTTAAATCATTAATGTCGGTAGCCAAACACAAAATGGCCATTAGTTCATTGGCAACTGTGATTGCAAAACTGGATTTATGCTCAATTCCGTTGAACTTTGAACCTTGTCCTACAGTGATATTTCTTAAACTGCGATCATTTACGTCAATTCCTCGTTTCAAGAGAATCCGGTCAGGATCTAGTCCAAGTTCATTTCCCTGATAAATGTAGTTGTCTACTAAGGCTGCCAAAGTGTCAATAGCAGCTGTCAAGGCATGCATATCTCCCGTAAAATGGAGGTTAATGTCTTCCATTGGAATTACCTGGGCTTGTCCACCACCAGTTGCTCCGCCTTTTAAGCCAAAAACTGGGCCCATTGAAGGTTCGCGCAAGGCAATCATCGTTTTCTGGTGTAATTGATTGTTAATGGCATCTCCCAGACCAATAGTCATTGTTGATTTACCTTCTCCAGCTGGAGTTGGAGAAATTGAAGTAACCAGAATCAGTTTACCAAGGTGCTTGTTTGCCAATGTCTTTTTAATTGCCTGCCAATTGATCTTGGCCTTATCATTGCCATATGGCTCAATATCTGTACTGCTTAAGCCAACCTTAGCAGCAATTTCGTTAATGGGTAATGCGTGTGCTTCTTGTGCAATTTGAATATCTGATTTCATTGCGCATGCCTCTTTCTGTATATAAAATTTAATAACTAAACATCCATCTTAAGTAATATCCTTTTCATATTAGAATTTAGGTCCCACCTTTTCTTTAATCAATTGTCATTATATCAAACATTAAGCATTTTTTATGCATAACCTGCTATAAATTATGAATAAAGCTAAATTTTCTTCTATAAATAAAATAGCTACTTTTGCCAAAATTATTCTAGTTTAACTATTTTATTTTTCAAATCTTAACAAATAATAGTGGCCAAATTCGTCCAATTTAATTTCATAAATTTTTAAAAAATGCCATTGCAGTAAAATAGTTGGCTTAGATGACATTTTGGTCCTAGAACGAAATGGGAGTTTGAATATGCTCGTATCCCAATAAGAATTAAAATAAGTATAGAGCAATAAAATAAGGAAAATTAAAGCACAAATAAGTGCTGGCCAATTAAAAACTTTAGTGCTTTCATATAAAAATATCAGACTCAAGAAAAATACAATTAAGATCCAGCAAAAATATATTAATCCACTACGACCTAAAATAATAAAATGCTTTTTTTTCATAAAAATCCCTGTTAATACCAAACTTCTGCATTGAGGTTACTGTGATTAGTAGTGTCGAATAAAGTTTTCATATAGTCGCTAAATCGCGGCCTTTGACTAACTAAGATGTTAAATTCTTTAGACGAGTATAAATTTTTTAGTTGCTTTTTTGCGATATGATTATGACCCGTAAAATATTGATAATTCATTTCAATAAAAAGACGGTTTACCCTTTGTAGCAATCTAGATTGATCATCGTTTAAGTGATCTTTTCTATTTGAATTACCAGTTAAATTTCTTATTTGAATGTTCTTTAAGTAGCTGTGAAAGTGAACCAGATTCGGATCTAGCCGTTCTTCTTTAGTTAAAAAAGGTTTCATATCAAATGTATGTCGCTGATATTCAATGTGATCCGGTCTTACTTTGACTATGCCATATCCTTGATCGTATGAACAAAAACTTGAAGTAACAATTTCTGTAGTGGGTGTTTTTGCCTGTGGCTCGACGATATTTTGAGCATGAATGTGGCCGGAAAAAGCCACTTTAACCTTATAATCCTGGCATAAACGGCATAATGTTTGTGCATTGTTTAAAACAAAGCCGCGATTAACCGCTGGATTATGAACATAAAGATTATGGTGCATGAATAAAAGTGGTTTAAGGTGCCTCATCTTGGCACTTTCTAACTGCTTTTCTAACCAGACAATTTGCTCTTCGCTTATTTGCCCTTCAGTAGAGGGAGCTCCACTAGCTTCATGTTCACCATAAATGTTGGAATCAAGTAATAGTAAGAGGTATTCTTTATTTAATTGTACGCTGTATGCCAATGAATTGGGATCAATACTTTGAGCACAATCATATGAGCTTTTAAAAATTCCTTGCCAATCAGTGGGACTTATTTGATGGGCATAAAGCTGATTAGGACCTTGAAAAGCTCTGGCCCACCCATCATATATGTCGTGGTTTCCTGGCAAAACCAGTAATTTAGTTTCACTTAAATTACGAAATATTTCTGCAAATTTTTGTGCCGAAATAAGCTCACCGTTAAAAGTAACGTCACCAGTAACAATAATAGCTGCCGGCTTTTTTTCATTAGCAAAAGCAGTAAGAGCCCTCAAAGCTGTTTCTTGATATACCAGGTCTTTACCCTGACTGGTATCTTGAATACGTTGAAACGCTTGACCATCATCATGCAAGCTATCTGCAATTAAATGCGTATCTGTAATCACCCAAAATTCGGTATTCGCTTTATTTGTAATCATTTTTTCTTGCCCAATATTGGTAGAAATCAACTCTTAAGTTGCCATTAAATAGTTTGCGCTTTTTGGTCGCTTTTTTACCGAAAAATTTTTCAAATGCTGGATCGCCAACCAAATAATACTGGCTGAATGTGTCATATTTTAAAAGTGACTCACCCATTTGTTTATAAATTACCTCAGCTGATTCCCGATCTTTCAGCCTTTTACCATAAGGCGGATTAGCGATTATAACCCCATTTTCTAAGTCTGTGGCAAAATCCTTTACTGCAACCTGCTTAAAGTAAATATCCTGTAAAACACCAGCATTGTTGGCGTTTAATTTGGCAATTTCTAAAATGGATTGGTCGATATCACAGGCCCATATTGGCTGGTCAAGAGGCTTAATTTCACTTTTAGCTTGCGCTACCAATTCATCATGAATAGAGCTGTCAAACCAATCAAAACCATCAAAAGCAAATTGCCGCCAAATCCCAGGGGCAACATTTTTCCCTATTAGAGCTGCTTCAATAGCTAAAGTACCTGAACCTGTCATGGGGTCAATCAAAGGATGGCTGCCATCATATGGAGTTAGTTTTAATAATCCTGCCGCAAAATTTTCTTTCAGCGGTGCTCCACCATGTTCAATCCGATAGCCTCTCTTAAATAAACTGGCACCAGTAGTGTCTAGCGATATGCGGGCAATGTCTTTATTAATATGAATATCAAGAGGATATTCATTACCATTTTCTGGTAAAAAGCCACGACGATGATACTGATCGGACATTTTATTTACAATCGCCTTTTTTACAATTGATTGAATACCAGGTTCAGAGTGCAACTTTGATCTGACTGACCGGCCTTTAACAGGAAACTTAGCGTCAACTGGTAATAGCTCAGCCCAATCAATATCATAAACCTGATTAAAAAGTGTATCAAAATCGGTCGCCTTGAACTCCTTAAGTAAAATTTTAACGCGGTCTGCTGTTCTCAACCATAGATTGGTTTTGACAATATCTTTTTGATCGCCCTCAAAAAATACTCTACCATTCTCCGTATGGGTTTGATATCCCAGCGTTTGTAGTTCTCTTGCAACAACGCTTTCAAAGCCGACACCCATAGTTGTATATAACTGATATTTTCTCATCTTTTATTCTTTCCTTTAAAAAAAGCGTTGAGCCCTTTGAAAAGCTCAACGCTGCCAATGCAAATTTCTGTAAGCCACGTTCTGTTCAAGTATTTGTGGCATAAATACCTGTAGCAGCCATCTATCTTTGCTATATTAGTAGCAATCCAATCTTTAGTTCATTTTCTTAGATTGAACGCCCCCACCAAGTTTGGGTTGCACGCTCGCAGGGTTTACCTCGTTCCACCAAAAGTGTTTCCACTTCTGCTTCGTCACTGTGGCACTTTTCAGAATATTCATGCATATCATTAGAATGACTTAGCACTTTTTTCGCCGTAACTTAAAATTCTTTAGCTTATTGGGCTAAATACGAACACTACAAGCATCTCAGCTCGTGCGTGCGTGGACTTTCCTCAGCCTGACCTCTTTCAGATCAAACCGCGACTGCTCAAAAATTGCACCATTAAGAATTATATCAAAGCTTACTCTTTTTGTAACCCATAAACTCGTTGTTCAAGATTATAAACTTTGCGTTCAAGAGTAGAAATTCGTTGAATAATGGCCATATTAGTGGAATTTTCAGTTTGTGTATCTGATTTATTAATTGGATTGAAGCTCTGCGTTGAACGTTCATGATTAGGGGTATATGTCTTGATACTTTCCGCAGATGTTACTGGAGTTATTCTCCTTGTTTTTTGTGAATCAAGAGCTTGCTCTTTATGATGGTCATCCATTAATTCACCTTGCAGCTTGCCAATTTGGCCGTAAAGGTCTTCAATTATTTGCTCAAAGGTGTCATAATCTGCAATTACTTTATCTAAAAAAGCGTCAACTTCATCAGGGTCTAAGCCTTTAACTTTTGTCCTAAATTGTTTTTTTAAAATATCCTGTGTGGATAGTTGAATATCATTTAAATCTGCCATGATAATATACAACTCCTTTTTTTATCACTTTTATTCTAGCAAAAACTAGCCATGCTTAAAACAAAAATGTTAATTTTAAAATAAAGTTATCCTTATTCTTTATAATTATCTTCTTGATTTTCTTGATACTCCTCAGCTTCATCTTGTAGATCATAAAAATCAATTAATTCAAGCGGATATTCTTTTGTTTCTTGATATTTCTTGATTAAATTATAATCAAACTTGGGTTTACCTGGATTTTCAGGGTCATAAAGCATTAAGGCTCTATCTGTATGTAGTAGCATAAAATTCTGGTAATTGCGCAGTTGAACTGGGTTTTGATACGGTTCTTTAGATGTAGAAGCAAAAAAGTCAACTTGACTTTTTAAATTAAGATACTTTTCTTGATTGCTTTCATTCCATCTGCCGGCAAAGTCTTCATAGGGCACAATAATAGATGTTCTTAAAGGATATTTTTCCCGCAAGGAAACGGCCACTTCACTGGCCCATTGCTCTACTCCCAGATTTGCTCCAGTTATTACCCAATCTAGCTGGTTATTCTCCAATAAATTTAACATATGTTTTTTTAAAACTAATTTTATGATTTTGATTTTGGGATCCTTATCTCCGAATGTATTTAATTCGTAGTTACGGTACCCAGTTACCCATAGTCTTTGCATAATGAAACAAATGGCTCCTTGTTCAAAAACTTTTTCTTTATTGCTATAATGCTAGCAGGAGTGATATTTATGGTCAAATATCCAACCGGCAGTTCTGCCGCTTTTCGCAACTTAAATGATAAGCCCCAAGCTTCACATAAAAGAAGAAAACATAAAAATATTAATTTTTCCGATCGAGGGATGAACCTTGAACAGATGATTAATGAATCTAATAAATATTATCGTACTAAAGAAATAGCCGTGGTACATAAAAAACCTACGCCTGTTCAAATTGTTAAGGTAGACTACCCTAAAAGATCACGTGCAGTAATAAAAGAAGCATACTTTCGCCAGGAATCGACCACAGATTATAATGGTGTATATAAAGGTTACTATTTGGATTTTGAAGCTAAAGAAACCAAAAACAAAACTAATTTTCCCTTAAAAAATTTCCACGAACATCAAATAGTTCATTTAGCAGAATGCTTGAAGCAAAAAGGAATATGCTTTACAATAATAGGATTTACAAGCTTAAACCGCTATTTTGTTACTCCCGCAAGCGCAATTATCAAAGCTTGGTGGACAAAAAACAAAAGTTCATTAACATTAAAAGAAGTCGAGGATTGGTCAATAGAGATTAAGAACGGTTTTCAACCAACACTTCCGTATTTGAAAGCTGTAGATTCTTTTATCTCGGATAGGAAAATACACGATGACAAATAAAAATTTCAACTCAAATAATGGACGTGAATCACGTAAAAACTACCGCCAAAGTTTACCTAAACCATTGTGGCGCCGCATACTTAAGTGGACGTTTTTGGTTATTTTTCTATTTCTGGTAGCCGGCGTTGGTCTATTTGCATTTTACGCTAAGGATGCTCCCAATATTAGTCGCGCTGACCTTGAAAGTGGCGGCTCTTCAGGATTATATAATACAAATGGTAAATTTGTAATGTCTTTAGGTACCGAAAAGCGACAATACGTCAAGGACAGCAAAGATTTGCAACTGTTAAAAGATGCTATCGTGTCGGTTGAAGATAAACGCTTTTATAAGGATAAGTTGGGAATTGATCCGATTCGAATTGTAGGATCAATGTTAACTAATGCCAAGAGTAAAAGTATCTCTGCCGGCGGATCTACCATCACCCAGCAATTAGTTAAGCTGACAAAATTTTCAACAGCTGCTTCCCAACGGACTTTACGCAGAAAGGCTCAAGAAGCCTGGCTGGCCATGAGGGTGCAGCGAGAATACAGTCATGATGAAATCTTAGAATTCTACATTAATAAAGTTTACATGAATTATGGCAATACTGGAATTGGCACCGCGGCTAATTTTTATTATGGTAAAAAAATTGGAGACCTAGACTTAGCTCAAACAGCGATGCTGGCAGGTATGCCTAACAGGCCGACTGTTTATAATCCTTATACCTACCCGCAATATGCCAAATACCGCCGTGATATCGTTTTAAAGGCGATGTTGAAGAATAAGAAAATCTCGCAAGAACAATATGATGAGGCCAGCAAGGAAAGCATTAAAAAGGGTTTAAAACCACATAATCAGCGCAAACAGTCAAACTTACGTAAAATTAATGATCCATATGTTAAAGAAGCAATTGCCGAAGTTCGGGCAAAGGGTTTTGATCCTTTCCGTGATAATTTAAAAATTACGATTAATATGGATCAGAAAGCTCAAAAGAAACTATATCAATTGGCTAATAATGGGCAGGTTCCCTTTACTAACGATAAAATGCAGATTGGTGCTTCCGTAGTTGATCCTAGCAATGGTCATGTGGTAGCTATATTGGGCGGCAGGCATCTGCCTTCTTCAGTCCAGCTAGGCTTAGATCGGGCTGTGCAAACTACTCGTTCAACTGGATCTTCAATTAAGCCTGTTCTAGATTATGGCCCTGCCATTGAATACCTTAATTGGTCAACAGCTAAAATGCTAGATGATAGCAAATACGTCTATCCGGGAACCAACGTTCAATTATACGACTGGGACAATAAATATGATGGTATGATGACAATGCGGTATGCATTGGAACAATCACGTAATGTTCCTGCAGTAAAAACGTTAAGAGAAGTCGGCATACCTCGTGCGAGAAAGTTTGCCGGCAAAATGGACATTGATATTCCGAAAGATTCCGGACTGTCTGTAGCCATTGGTGCGAATGCTTCCAGTTTACAAATGGCGGGAGCCTTTAGTGCATTTGCAACGATGGGTATTTATCATAAACCGCAATTTGTTTCAAAAATTGAAACTCCTGATGGATTAACCAGAAATTATGATTCTGAGGGTATTCGTGTTATGAGTAAAGCCACAGCTTACATAATTACGGATATGTTAAAAGGTGTTATAAAACATGGTTCCGGCAGAAATGCCCAGATTAATGGTTTGTATCATGCCGGTAAAACCGGATCCGTTAAATATTCTGAACAAGATTTAGCACGTTATCCGGGGTACGCAGCTACGCCAAAGGATTCCTGGTTTGTTGGCTACACACCTCGTTATGCAATTGGTGTTTGGACCGGTTACGATAATCTAAAAGATGGTACTATTTCCGGCATCGGACAGCAGTCAGCGCAGCTTTTTTATAAAAACATGATGACCTATTTAATGAGAAATAAAGAAAATGTTGACTGGCAAAAGCCCGATTCGGTGATTAGGGCTAGAATTGCTAAAAATTCGAATCCTCCAGAGGTTTCTTCTACTGGGGAATGGCAACTGTTTGTTCGTGGACATTCTCCTGTTGGTATAGTTGATGATAGCAGCGACTATGATGAAGACGATGAAAAAACTAATACAAATAATTCATCTTCTACCAGCAATACTCAAGAAAGAAATTCAGTTCATCACGAAAATGGTTCAACGACCAAAAACAATAAAAATGAAAAGAAAGATAAGAATTTAAAAGATAAGCCGCAAACAGGTAATACTGGTAAAGACAATTCATCTGATTCTAGTCAAAATAATGATGCAAATAATTCCAATTCTGAAAATAACCCGCACCATGAACAAAAGCCGAACAAGCCTGGGGGCGAAAGTAATAACTCGGCCAATGACGAGAATCATCATTAATTAAAAGAACCGCTGAAAAAATTTCAGCGGTTCTTTTATTATTTTTTCACAAATAAATAAACTATTAGTTCTATTAGGCCAATAAAAGCAAAAAAGACTATTAAAACAGCTAAGGAAATGAGTTTGACATTCATTGTATTAGCTGTACCCGTGCCATCATAGGGACGCAGCCAGAGAAATAATGCCAAACTTGCAAATAAAACAACTAAAATAATGTTAGTTATGCGCCACCTACTCATGTTTTAAAACCCCTTTTAATTAATTTGTTAAAGGAATTATACTAAATTTTTTAGTTTTTTAGCACTATTTTTCTTTTAAATAAGTATAAGGGTCATTCTTGTCCCGTGCTGTCATTGAGTAGCGACCAAATAAAATCATAGCGTGATGTGTATGAATCCATTCACTTTTAGGTAAAATTTCCTCTAATCTCTTTTCTACTTCCAGTGGCTTAGCATTTTGCGGTACTATATGAAAACGCTTAGAAATCCGCGACACATGAGTATCAACCGCTATCGCAGGTATGCCATATCCTTCAGCTAAAACAACATTGGCGGTTTTCTCTCCGACTCCGGGTAAAGAAAGCAAACTCTTTTTGTCATGAGGAATTTTACTATCATATTTTGAAACTAAAATTTCAGCAGTTGCTTTTAAGTGTTTAGCTTTAGAATGATAAAGTCCAATTTGAGAGATATGTTTTTCTATTTCCGGAATCGTTGCTGTTGCTAAATTTTTTGGTTCAGGATAGTCTTTCATAAATTTAGGCATTACTCGATTTACCATTTTATCAGTGGTTTGAGCGCTCATTAAAACCGCGCATAATAAATGAAATTTATTATCCCACACCAATTCACTTTTTGCGTCAGGATACATTTTGTTGATACATTCTAAAACTTTTCTGGCTTCTTTAGCACTAAGAATTTTTTCTGTTTCCATTTAGCGATTCCTCCTCAAAAACTTTTGGACCTCACTCACTGTTTTTAAATTATGCCTTTGCCAATTTAACAGAATGCGATCGATGTACTTTAAACTATATGCCTGAGATAAAACAGCTTCCCGCAAAGCCAGCCTGATAATAGCAGGATCATAATGGTCAACGTTTAGCCAAGCAGCAATTTCTTCGCGTTCGATTGGGCTTAAGTAGCGGCCAAATTCAATTTCAAATTGGCGAACTAATTGATTTAGAGGACTGTTGTCAATTACAGAGGTTGAATTATCTTTGCCATTTTTATTGAGGGTACTATCAGTTTTTCCTGCCAACAATTTATCCAGTTTGTCGTACAGCTGGTTAAGGTTATATTTATTTCCAATCATGCCCTTTTGATCAGTTACTTGATCAATTACCAAAAAATTTTGTTCAATTAATTTTTGCAATAAGGATCCAATTTCTGCAACGGAAAAATTAGTGTTGGCCGCAATTTCTTCATTAGTTGGAAAAAAGTCTCCTTTTTGAGCAAACATTTCCAGTTGCAAAATGACCATCATTTCAGCGTCATCGATTTTTAGCTGGGGATAATAAGCTAGCAAACCGTTTGATAACAGAGTTACACCTAAAGCACGGTAATCATTATATTGCATGATTTTTCTCCTTTAAAAAAGTTGAACTAAAGTAATTTTAGTTCAACTTTTAATTATCTTATTGATTTTATTATTAAGGCTCAAGTCTGTTAATCATTCTTGGGAATGGGATAGCTTCACGAACATGGTCTAAATTACAAATCCAAGCAATTACCCGTTCAAATCCCATGCCAAAGCCAGAATGAGGTACGCTACCATATTTACGCAAATCAAGGTACCAGCTATAATCATTTTCATTTAAGCCAGCTTCATGAATTTGTTTAAGTAAGGTATCGTAATCACTTTCACGTTCAGAACCACCCATTATCTCGCCATAACCTTCAGGTGCTAGAACGTCTGCACATAGATATTCCTTAGGGTTCTCAGGATTCTTCTTCATATAAAAAGGTTTAATAGCGGTTGGATAATTTACAATGAAGAACGGACGATCAAATTGTTCAGAAATAAAAGCTTCATCAGGTGCGCCAAAATCATCCCCCCATTTAAAGTCTCGTCCATCATCCTGCAACATTTTTACTGCATCATCATAAGACAAGCGGGTATAATTGCCCTGAGAAGCTGGCTCAAGCTTCTTAGGATCTCTTCCCAAAATTTCCAGTTCATATTGGCAATTTTGTAAAACTTGTCCAGTAACATATGACAAGAACCGTTCCTGCAAAGCAAGAGATTCAGCTTGATGCATCCAGGCCATTTCCGGCTCCATCATCCAGAACTCGGTTAAATGACGACGAGTTTTTGACTCCTCTGCTCTAAAAGTTGGGCCAAACGTAAAAATTTTTCCGAATGCTTCAGCCCCTACTTCACCATAAAGTTGACCAGATTGAGAAAGGTATGCATCCCCACCGAAATATTCAGTATGGAATAATTCCGTAGTTCCTTCGGGAGCAGAATGCATAAAGATCGGAGCATCAAATTTTATAAAACCTTCATTTTCAAAGAAGTCAACAGTTGCTTTGAAAATGACGTTTCTGATTCGCATGATCGCAAATGGGCGCTTGCTTCTTAACCACAAATGCCTGTGATCAAGAAGAAATTCAATACCGTGTTCTTTATTACCGATAGGATAGCCTTCATTATTAGTAATAAGCTTCAAATCCGAAATCTGAATTTCATAACCAAAGTGAGAACGTTCGTCTTGATGAACAGTCCCCTTGATGTAGAAACTTGCTTCTTGATGCAGTGATTTTGCTGTCTCAAAAACTTCATCTGAAACAGCATTTTTACGAACAACGCCTTGGAAAAATGCTGTACCATCACGTAATTGTAAGAAAACTATCTTGCCACTTGAACGTTTATCCGTCAGCCAAACGTGCATTTGCACTTCCTGGTCGACATGATTGCGACAATCTGCTATAGAAATTAATTCTGTCATAAACTTTTATTCCACTTTCCTTATCATAATCAAATTAATAATACCAAAGTTTGAGCAATTTAGCGACTTAACCTATTAATTTTCCATTTTTAAAATCAAAAAGTTGATAATGATATTCCCCCGCATCATTTTTAGCACTTACTTCCCAAACTGGCTTATTCTGATACCAGCCTAGATTTACCTCAGTAATTTTTGCAGTTGGCCTTTTAGCACTGTATTTGTTGCGGATAACTGCTTCATTAACACCCTTACTTGCTGGATATAAATATGCTTTTTTAGACCCAGGCAAATAAATAAAATAATAGGTCTTATGATTTTTAGTCAGGCCTTTTAAAGAATAGCTGTTAATGCCACGATTCAAATGATAGGTCTTTTCGGTGTACTTGATCGGAGTCTTTTGTAGGGCAATTTTGTTAAGCTCGCGGGTTTCTGCTCTTTCAGGATTACCAGCTTTATAAAAAATTATTATAAAAGCAAAGTATAACAATACCAGTATTAAGAATACCCATGCTAAAAATTTAAATGTTTGTTTAGTATCATCTTGTATCATAGTTTTCTAGCTTTTCTTGTAAATCATTCAAAGATATTTTTTTAACTTTAACGGGAACCGCAGCCAGAAAGATAGGACCATAATCCTGAGACCAAATTCTCGAATCTAATATTAAAAATTGCCCTCTATCCTGCTCTCCACGTATTAGCCTGCCCATTCCCTGCTTAAATCGAATAACCGCCCGAGGCATCGTGTCAGAATGAAAAACGTCAATTCCTCTGTCAACGAGCTGTCTTTGGCGCAACTTAACTTCAGGTAAATCGGGGGCTTCAAATGGCAATTTTGTTGCTATTACCAAATCTACACCACATTCGTGAAAATCAATTCCTTCCCAAAAACTATCTGCACCAAGTATCAGAGCTTTTTTAGCAATGGCGAATCTTTTAATAATACGATTATTTGACCCAGAAACACCCTGAGCCAAAATTTCAAAATCACGTAAGTTGGGCGAATTGATAATAGCACTAAATGTTTTTTTAATTTGTTCTAAATTTGTCATTAGTATTAAAACGTGATTTTTATTTGCCAAGTCATTTTCAATAATTTGTGTTAGCTTTTTTTCGTAGGTAGGATCATTGATATCTGGAAAATCAGTTACAGATAAAACCTCAAGATGTTTTGCTAATTTAAATGTGCTTGTTCCGATGTATTTTTGTGGTGCTAAGTCGGTTAAACCCAAAAGTTTAATTATAAAATCAAAACCATTTTCACTAGTCAAAGTTGCACTTACAAATGAAATGTGATCGAAGCGAGCGTATATTTTCTGCAACTCTGGCGTTGCGTCAAGCATCAGCCAGCTTAAATTGGCACTCAAAGGATCTTGAGGATTAGTTAAAGTCACAATGAAGCCTTCTGATTCAACATAAGCCTTTTTACGAAGCAAATCAGATAACTGATAGCTTTTTGTAATAAAATCATCCAGTTGATCTATTTGGCCTGAAGTTTCACTTAAAATTGCATCCCGGTCAATATTTGAATTGTCAGTTTCATTGTACATCTTAAATAAAATTTGATTGGTATTTTGCCTGATGTCTTCCAGCTTCCGCTGCAGCTCCGTCAGTTTGACTAAAAAATGACTATTTTTGGGAAATAAATCCCTTCCTCTAAAGCTAAGTAGCAAATTACCATTAGCCAAAGTATTTTGGCTGACAGCCTTTTTCTTTTTAGAACAGAGTAAACGCTGCAAATGATTTATTACCTTAATTAATTCAAGGATTGCCGGATCCAGCTTTTCCAATAAAAAATTAAACTGAACGTCATTACCGTATTGATTAAACACACTGTCATCGGCATAATAAAGCAAATTACGCAGATGGTTGAGAGCTCCCCATAATGATTCGAACTGAAACGAATCGTTTCTAGAACTGATAACATTGTCTACAAAGCGGTGAGCCTCATCAATAACAAGATACGGATTTTGTCCCCAAATAGTATCGTTATAATGATTGGCTAAATAGGCGTGATTGGTCACTAAAATGTCAGCCTGCTCTTGCCTTTGTCTAGCCAAGTTCCAAAAATCAACGCCCGCAAAAATGCTACCAACGCGAGCATCTCCAGGATGGGCAATTTGAGTAAATAAAGGTGCACGATAGCTAGTGAGCTGCAGTTCGTCTAAATCGCCGGTCTTGGTTTCGGTTAACCATACTAAAATACGCATTTGCAAAACTAAAGTCAACTTATTAGGAGTACCTTGATATAAACTCTGATAAAAGCCATCTAGATCAAGGTAATGACTGCTGGCTTTGACTTCTTCGGCTTTTAAGTCCAACTTGGTAACGTTCAATAATTGGGGTATTTCATGATTAATAATCTGTCTTTGCAAAACTTTTGTAGGCGTAGCAATTACTAATTTTCTATTGGTATATAAATGATAGGAATAAGCAAATAAATAAGAAAAAGTCTTACCGGTACCATTAGGAGCTTCAACTAATAGTGTCCTTTGCTTTGAGGCGCTTAAAAACTGTTCAATGCGATTAATTAGGTCTACCTGCGGTTGCCGGTAATTAATTTTATTTTGAAACAGCTTCTTTTTTGCGCTATCACTTTTCGGAAAAGTAGTTGACGACTGACCTGCGGTGATTGCTACTTTTTCCTGCTTACGCAAGATTATTTGTCGTACTTGTTGGTATGCAGAAGATAAAGGACGTTTCTCTTTACGTGCATCATCAGCAATAGTCGTAAAGATCCAAGAGGTGTCACGGATTAAACCGTGCGCCAAAGAGCTTAACGTGTTAAGAGTAGATTGGGGTAAACTTTCGAGCCGCTCAATAATTTTTATTAGTAAAACTGCAGTGCCATATGCATCAGAGTCAGCTTTATGGGGGTTTAAATGTTTAATGTGCAATAATGCCGTTAAATCGCTCAATTTATATGATGGTTCCGTAGGAAAAGCAATTTTGGCCAGTTCCACGGTGTCAATTGCACGATTGGTTAAGGGCTCATAACCATGTTGTACTAATTCATAATTTAAAAACGGCAAATCAAAATTGACGTTATGAGCAACGAAAACAGTATCTTTTAAAATTTTTACAATCTTTGGTGCATAAAAAGAAAAATCTTTTGCATGAGCCACATCCTTATTATGTATATGAGTCAGATTTTGAACCGCTATTGGAATTTCACGGTGGGGGTTAATCATAAACGAATATGTTTTGACAACTTTCATATTTTTAATAATGGCGCAGCCAAACTGGATAATATGATTGTTATCTTCTCGCTGTGTTCCGGTAGTTTCCAGATCAACAACTGCAAAAACGGTCTGCTCAAATGATTTCATTCTGCAATAGCCCTCCTTTCTTTACTTAACTTCAACAATTTGGCATGCATCTAATAAGATTAAATATTTGGCTTTAACTTTTTGGTCGGAAAAAGAATTTAAAGCTCTTTCATATAAACGCAATTGCCCCGCATACTTTTGCTTAATTTTGGCGATAGCTAATTCTAAGTGGCTGTGATCGATATGATCAGTTTTATAATCAAACAATATTATGCCATCTTTTTCACTAAAATAACCGTCTATTGTACCATGAATTAAAATTTTTGCATCCGGATCACTGAAATTACCAAATAGAACGTCAGCTGGCAACAGACTTGAAAATTCAATTTCGCGCTGCAAATTTGCAGGATTTTTCCAAAATTTTTGGGCAAAATCACTATGAACAAACCAATTTATTTGTTGCAAATTTAAACTGGCAACAATTTTACTGTTGAGCTTATTTTGTTTTACTAACTGCTGCACTTCTTCTTCAACCTGCTCTGCTTTGCCTGAGCCATGATAATCATAGTATTGCAGGAGAAGGTGCATTGCCGTCCCAATTTCCGCCCCGGTAAATTTTGTCTGATACAAAAAGTCAGGTTTAGTATCAATCGGTTGCAAATAACGGTTGGTAGAAGAAATCAGGTGCGCGTTTTCAAGTTCAGCATCAAGAGGGTCATTAAAAGCTTTTTTAATTTCAGATACAGACTGATAAGCTGTTGTGTGACTTGCGTCTTGAAAAGGATAACTGAAGTTGTATAATTTTTTGGCATATTCTGTTAACGCTGACACATTATCTTTTTCAGCTTTTTCTGGAACTGCTTGCTCTTTTAAATTGATATTTTCACCTTGATATTGCAGATAAAGCAGTTTTTGACTTGTTTCTGCAGCTAAGTTTATATCTGTGATTTTTTGACTTAGTAGTTTTTGCCAGTCAATTGCAGGACCGATGAAACTCATGGGGTTAGTAGCATTAAGTTTACTGCTAAGAGTTATCTGACCATGTAGATTAACTTGATCTTGCCATTTTTTAATCGTTTTGGGCAAATTCTTTAAATCCGCCACTAAGATCAACTTTTGCTTTGCACGCGTCATTCCGACATAAAGGATACGTGCTTCTTCTTCTAAAAGCTGTCTTTTTTTGGTGACATTATCAATTGCTTTGATAAGTGTATCAGCCCGATACTGGGTCTCTTTAATAGTAAGACCTACTGACTTGCTATTGATAATATAGTTATTACTTAAATCCCGCATTTGAAAGAGGTGCTGCAAACCTAAATAGAACACAATGGGAAATTCAAGTCCTTTGGAGCCGTGAACTGTCATTAAGCGCACTGAATTTCCTGCTTCTTTAGTTAACAGTGGTTGAGCCAGGTCTTTCTGGCTACGCCGCATTCTTTCGATGAAATTAATGAATTGGTATAATCCCTTAAAGCCCGCACTTTCATAGGATGCAGCTCTTTCATACAAAGCTTCCAAGTTAACTCTGCGCTGCTTGCCGTTAGGTAGCGACGTCATAATTTCCAGTAAGCTGGTCCTTTCATAAATACTCCAAATTAATTCTGAGATTCTGTGCGTTGCCGCAAATTTGCGCAAATCTTCAAGCTGGTTCAAAAAGTCCTTCACTCTCTGACTGAGCTCATCACCAACTGCCACATATGAAGTCAAAGCATTGTAAAAACTAGCTTTGGGGGTATGAATTCTAATAAGACTTAAATCGGGCTCTTTAAAATTAAATAAGGGTGATCTTAAGACGGCTACCAGTGGAATATCTTGGTCCGGATTATCAATTATGCGTAGGTAATTCATAATGATAGTTAATTCCAGAGTTTGAAAGTAATTTTTAGCATCCGTAACCATGATTGGGATATTATTCTTTGCGAATTCCTGCATGATCTCAAGGTTGTTGCTCCGGCTTCTGGTTAAAATCACAATATCGCTGTATTTGAAAGGTCTTAAATGATTATCATTAGTTGAAGACTTGTCATAAACTAAGAAGTTTTCCTCTGAGAATTTTTTAATGCGGTTAATAACCATGGCGATTTCAGCTGAATCGATATCATCAGCAGTATCATCCTGAGCAGTATTTTCATCATTGTCTTTTTCATGAAAAAGTATTTCTGTTGCAGCTGGTAAGTTCTCAGGATAATAGCTCGCTCCGTAGACCAGCTGGCTTTCAGCTTGATAGTCAATCCCACCAAAATCTGTGGTAAGAACATTTTTAAAAACTTGATTGACAATAGCAATTACTGGCTTAGTTGAGCGGAAATTATCAGATAATAAAATTCGTTCTTCTTTTTGTTCATTTTCTTTAAGCGCTGCTTCCTGATATTTATGCAAGAACAAACTCGGTTCAGCTTGCCTAAAACCATAAATTGACTGTTTGATGTCACCCACCATAAAAATATTATTTTGACCGTCTTTTTTAACCAGCTGTAAAATTTTCTCTTGCAGGGGATTGATATCCTGATACTCATCAACCAATATCTCACTGTATTTATTTTGATAAAAAGACCGCGCCATCTGGGATGCAGAAGTATCCTGACTGAGGATTTGATAAGCTAATTGTTCCATGTCGCTGAAATCAAGAAGATTCTCTGCTCTTTTTAACTGAGTAAAATGATCAATCAATGCCAGCTCAGCTTTTACAATTGCTGACATGATCTGCTTACCCTTTTGCATTAAAGCCAATTGTTCTTGCTCGTCCGTGGCATAAAAAGAAGTAAAAGAGGTAAAAATCTGTTCCGCTGCTGCTTCTTTTACGCTATGACATTCATCATAAAAGGCAATGACATCTTCATCCCACTTCGCAGATTTATGCATACTTCCACGAAAAATACAGTCACGTAGTTTTTCTCTTTGGTCATCATAGTCGGCATCATTTTTGAGAGCAGCCAGATAATTGGCAAGACATTTTGCAAATAAGTCAAAATTTTCTTTGACTTTATTTAACTGCTTGGTAGCCATGGTAGTACTTTGACAAAGTTGCGCAATATTGTCAGCTAAACTCTGAAAAAGATCTAATAAATACGGTTTGATTGCCTTTTGCCATAATGAAGATTTAACCACTTCAGGTCCGCATTGATATTTTTGCGGTAATTCTTTAAGCCAGTCACGATAATCAGGCTTAGTCATGGCATAATTATACAAATCTAGTAATAAATTCTGTGGCGTCTGTGCATCCCTGTCACCAGCAAAATTATCATAGAAAGCAACAAAATCAGCGTCTTTATTTTCTAAAAACTCTCCTTCTATATCTTTTAATGCTCGCTCGCGCATTAGCTCAGCTTGAGAATCATCAGTCAAAATACTGAAACTGGGATCAACGTCAATCACGTAATAAAAATGATGTATTACATCCAGGCAAAAAGCATCAACTGTCGAAATATTAGCAGAGTCGACCAAGTTAAGCTGTTGACGCAGGTATGATTTGGAGGAAGCTTTTTGTAACTCCGATAATAATGCTGTTTTAATTCTTTTCTTCATTTCGGAAGCAGCAGCTTTAGTAAAAGTCACTACCAGTAGCTTGTCAACACTGGTTCCGGCAAGTATTTCGTTTATTAAACGCTGCACTAATACCGTTGTTTTCCCACTTCCAGCGGAAGCTGATACCAAAATATCACGGCCATGATCATTAATTGCTTTTTGCTGAACTGGTGTAAACCGTTTTTCTCCTAGGGACATTCTTATTCGTTCTCCTTTAGCCGTTTTTTGATTTTTTCAAGTAATTCTTCCTTTTTAATATTACCAATTTTATGATATTTATTTTCTTTCAGCATGGCATCAAAAAAGAAAATGTCGCGGTAATCTGAATATGATAAGGCATTGATACCATTGCCGTATTTATAAGGGTTTAATTTTATTTGCCCTGATAAAATTTGACTGGAGGCTTCTTTAATCAGTTCTTCGTCATATTTGAGCAGCAAGTCAAGTTCATCATCTTTAAAAGAACTGCCACTAAATTTTAAAGTGCCATCTTTTTTGGATCTGACCCCGGTATAAAGAGAAGATGAATAGCTTGGCTGTTTTAAATCAGGCTCAGCTTCCAGCATTAATAATTGGTCGTTATTGATCAAACCGGTATATTTAAGCTTAACTTGACCATCTAAATTGGCTTTTTTGACCTGCAAATTATTACTATATAAATCTTTGCCATTTAGTCTATCCGTTTGCCTTGTGACAGTTTGGTAAAAAGCACCTAAAAGTGAAAAAGGTGTAGACCCTGCAAAAAACTTTTTATTTTGCAGCAAGACATCCAAATAGGAAACCATTTGTAAAGAGATACCATGATAAAATAATCCTAAATTAAATTTCTTAGCGGAAGACTTATAGTCAATTACTTGAGCTAGTAATTCATTCTGATCAGCAACCCGAGCTAAATCTACTCGATCCATTTTGCCCCTTAAATTGACGTAATGTCTGCCAGAGAGATTAGGAATTTTCAAGTTAAGTCCCTTGACCAGTTCACCATTACCAAAACTAAGTTCTGAATATTTAGCACGTAACGGCGTTTTAGTGACTGCCTTGTGCCAGTTAGTAGCAACTTTAGTAGTGGTTTGGTCAAGACATTTAAATAAAAATTCGTTAAAGGGATCGTTCAAAAGCTGCTTATACCGGGCTTCACTCTGCATTTTAGTGCGCGCCACTTTGAGGAGCTCATTAAGTGTTGGGCCATCAATTTCTTCTAAATCGAGTGAGCGTTCATTTAATTCTTTAACTAACCTGTCAAAAGTTTCATGAAAGTAGTTTCCGGCCTGGATGGTATCAAGTTCATTTTCAAATCTTTTATGCAGATGCAAGCCATAAGTTAGAAAATATTCATATGAATTTTCATAGAATGTTTCTAGCTGAGAAACCGAAGAATTAAGGTTACTGCCGTATAATTTTTGCGCCAAGTCAGGCCCAATGTTTTGGGGTTCATTAATAAATTGGCTTGCGGTGATAACTTTAGTCGTCTTTTGTGGTAAGAGATCACGAGTTAGCTTTAATAATTCTTTTACGCCAATATTTTTTTCAGCCTTATTAAGGTAACCTAAGTAGCCTAAACTTGCTTGGGCATTAGTAATAAAAGACAGTAGCTGACTCGTTTCTTCTGGCAGATTATGCTGCGAAAATTCTGCTGCACCAGCGTTCTTAAACCTTTCATAATAAATTGAAGGCTGAACAGTACTACCCTCATCAGTTGCTAAAGAATATGATAAATAAATCTTATCCTGTGCTAAAGCCAGACAAATACCAAACTGGTAATTTTGATCCCAGTTGCTTAATTCTTGTCTGTCTTCAATATATGAGTCTTCACCAAAATCCTTTTTCAGTTCTGCTAGGTTTTCTGGACTTAAAAACCCGGGAGTGTTTTGTATCTGCGGCAGCCCATTAACCGTTGCGCCCAAAATAAAAACTTGTTTATAGCCACTAACTTGAACAATCCCCATTTCAGATAAATTGACTGCATCAAGTGTGGCCGGAATTTGCGAAAAGGTAGCTTCCTTAAAACCATTGATCAGTACATCAAAAAAGCTCTTAAGGTCAAAACTGTCCGGATTAATCAGTAAATAATCATGTAAAAGGTTGATCAATAAGTCCCACACCTGCTCAGACTGACGCGCTTCTTGCAAGGCTCCACTCTCTTGAGCATCAGCACGCCACTTTTCTAAAATATTATTCACACCGTTTCGAGTTAAAAAGTCGAAAAAGGTCGTAACTGCTTTTTGGGTATCTGTCTCATCTTTTAAGCTTTGGAACAACTTGGTAATTTGTTTAACAAAAAAATCCTTTAGTTTATCTATTTTGTTAACTTCTTCTGGTACCTTGTCTAAATTAATTACCTCTGCAGCCATATATTCAGTGAAACTTCTGCGCCAAAGATTATGGTTAATGCCGTGTGCCAGAACAAAATTTTCCAGCTGATCAACATCGTATATATAAGCAGATTCATCTTGATACCACTTCGGGATAATAAGCCTAGTTTTCATGATTGCCAGCATATTTTGCGTTTGAAATGGTCTATTCAGCAACTGCGCAATATTTTCAATCAAAACAACCAGAGGGTGATATTTCATTTCCTGCTGCAAGTCATTAAAAAACGGAATTTGATTCTGCCTTAAAATTGGAGTTAAATAGGTTTCGTATTCATGTAAATTAGGTGCCAAAACCAAAAAATCCTGGTAACGATAATGCCTTAAAGCAACCTGCTGATAAATGGTATGAGCAACGTAATAAGCTTCAGCGTATCTATTGTCAGCACGCACAAGCTGCACCTGATCCAGTTCACCAATATCACTAACCGTCCCCGTCCAAAATTCATTGAGTAACTCTCTTTTGGTAGGTTTGGGATTAATAATTGTCGTTGATATTTGATGAGGCAAATTACGGGTTTGAATATACTGCAGTAGTTTATTGATGGTAGTTTGAATAACGTAATCATAGTCTCCCGGCTCCGGGGTAGAATTAATTTCACCCTCTTTGGTTTTGAATGCCAAAGTGACACTATGAGCTTTAGCCATCAGCAATTTAACGGTTAAGCATTCTTGCAGTGAAAAATGGGAAAAATCACTGAAGTAAAAGTCGGTTGTGCTTAGTCCCTTGCAGTCAGCCAGATATTCATTTAATTGCAATTGAATTTCATTTGAAGTAGAAAATTTACCTTTAATAGCCTCAATGAAAGCAGAATATAAAATATTCAAATCTGCAACTTTGTTTTTGGTTTCAAGATCAAGAGTATCCAGATCAATCTCGTTAAGGTCCAAGTTACCTTCGCGTATTTGCAAAATTGTGTCATACAATTGTTTGAGCAAGCCGGGATTTAAATTGGTGGTTTGAAAGAGATGCAGCTGCTCTTTTTTTTGCTCAATGATTTTTGCTAAAAGCATAGCCGCTGCAGCACCATCCAGCTCTGTTGGTAAGCCCTGCTTGGCATCTTTTAAGAAGAACCAGGCCAACCTGGAAAAAGATAAAACTTGTAAATTTTTCACTGATTGCTCTGTCTGGTTTTTACTAACAGCTAGCCTGTTAATTGCCCTGACTTCTGTGGTAAACTTAATGTGATTAGGAACGATGACAAAAGTTTTATGATTAGGAAAACGCTGATAATTTTCTATTGCTTCCTGTAAAACTTTTTCCTGCATGGGATCGGTTTGCCGACCTAGTAAAATTTTAATCATCTGTTCTGCGCTCCTTTGCCATTATTTTAGCATAGGAACTAAAAATTTTTAAAAACAATAAGGATCTTAAATAAAATGAAATCAAGTTTTTTAGGACACGGAAAAGTTATTTTAATTGGTGAACATTCAGTAGTTTATGGCTATGATGCTTTGGCATTGCCAATCACTTCTTTGCATATTAAAACAACTGTAGAACCATCTGAAAAAATGTGGATGGATACGGCTCATTATCAGGGGCCTTTTTTTATGGCTCCGGATGAATATGATGGCTTAAAATATGTAGTTAAAACAATGTTGAAAAAAGCCGCAAGTCAAGCAGCTCTTAAAATAACCTATACGGGAGAGATTCCAATTGAACGCGGTTTAGGTTCTAGTGCAACCGTGGCACTGGCGACTACGCGCGCAATGAATGATTATTTCCACTTAAATTTAACTGAAACTGAAATTATTAATATAACTAACCACGCAGAAATGATCAACCATGGTAAAGCATCGGGTCTTGATGCTGCCACTGTTAATTCTGATTGCCTCATCTTTTTTAATCAAAAAGATGGTCCCAAGCCGCTAAAGTCGAAATTACAAGCTACCTTACTTATCATGGATACAGGTGATTTGGGTAGTACGAAAAAAGCTGTCACTCAAGTTCATAAGCTTCTAAATGAATCCCCGACAGCGCAAAACAATCTTGAGCAATTAGGTAGATTAGCTGATGAAACTAAAACTGCCTGGTTAAATAAAGATGCAGCGATAGTAGGCTCATATTTTAATCGGGCTCAAGAAATATTGCATTCATTTAACCTTTCAACTGGTAAGATTGATCAATTGCAAAAAATAGCTCTCGCAAATGAGGCCTTGGGTTTTAAATTGTCTGGCAGTGGACTGGGCGGCATCGTGATTGCTTTGTGTCGCAATGAGGATGATGCTTTTAAAATAGCCCATAAATGTCAAAATATTGTGGCACATAGTTGGATTGAGGAAATTTAATTTATGGAAAAAACAGTTCGTGCTCATACCAATATTGCCCTGATCAAATATTGGGGAAAAGCAAACCAAAGCCTGCGTTTACCACTAATGTCCAGTTTGTCTATGACACTTGATCAATTTTATACTGATACTAAAGTTTCTGCAGGTCCTAAAAACCAGTTTTGGTTAAATGGCGTTGAACAAAGCGGACACAGTTACCAAAGGGTTTTTTCTTTTTTAAAACTGTTACAAGAAAAATTTGACGTTAAGGGTAATTTAAAGGTTGAGTCAGTTAATCACGTTCCTACAGCTGCAGGCCTGGCCTCTTCCAGTTCTGCTTTTGCGGCCTTAGCCGGAGCCTTTTGCGTGCACTATGGTATTAATCTGTCAGCAGTTGAACTTTCCCGTCTGGCTCGTTGGGGTTCAGGTTCAGCCAGCAGGTCAATATATGGCGGCTTTGCGATTTGGCAAAAAGGTACTGATAATGAATCATCCTATGCTTATGCTTTAGATGAAAAACCCCAAATGGATCTACAACTATTAGTGGTTGAATTGAATAAAAACCCTAAAGAATTATCCTCTACTCAGGGCATGAAACAAGCACAAACCTCTCCTTTTTTCAGGCCGTGGCTTGAGCGTAATCAAGCTGAGTTGGCCCAGATGGTTGCTGCTATCAAAGCAAATGATTTTTCAAAACTGGGTAGTTTAGCAGAATTAAATGCCTGTGAAATGCATGCTGTTAATTTAACTGCCCAACCGGGTTTTACATATTTTGATCCTGCAACTATTAAAGCAATCAAATTAGTAGCTGATTTGCGCAGGCTTGGTATAGAATGTTACTTCACAATAGATGCCGGACCTAATATAAAAATCTTAAGTCAATTAAAAAATGTAAAAGATATTACTAAGAGGTTTGTATCCGAATTCCATAATGTTAACATAATAAATGCAAGTTTTGGTCCAGGTATTTCATGTCTGAACTAGTTAATGTAAATTAATTGATTAGGAGATTTAATTCTTTTGATAACAGAACAAGCACCCGGAAAATTATACATAGCTGGCGAGTACGCAGTATTAGAACAAGATTGTCCTGCAATTTTAGTCGCAGTCAATCAATTTATTCGTGTTTCAATCATTAAGTCGAAATCAAAAACTGGTTTAATCCACTCTAAACAATATTCTCAAAGCTCCATTCATTGGGTTAGAAATGGGGCAAAAATGGTTATTGACAATCGTGATAATCCATTCGAATATATTTTGGCTGCAATTTCATACACGGAACGTTTCTGCTTGGAACAAAAAGTCAAGATGAAAGTCTATGACTTATATGTCAATTCAGATCTTGATTCTTCGGATGGGAAAAAATATGGTTTGGGCTCCAGTGCTGCAGTTACAGTAGCCACAGTCAAAGCAATCTTGCGTTTTTATAATGTTGCTTTTAGTAATGAATTAGTTTATAAATTATCAGCCATTTCTCATTACTCAGTTCAAGGAAACGGTTCGGCTGGTGACATTGCAGCCAGTGTTTATGGTGGCTGGATTGCCTATCAGACTTTTGATAAACAATGGCTTGCTAATGAACTGGCTCATAAAACATTATCGGAAGTGGTCAATGAAGCCTGGCCTGGTTTGAAGATACAACTTTTAACCCCTCCCGCCGGCTTAAAACTGATGATTGGCTGGAGTCAAAAGCCTGCCTCCACTTCGCGGCTTGTTGATGAAACTAATGCCAATAAGGCCGCCTTAAACGGACAATATCAAGAATTTCTCAGGCTTTCGCGTAAATGCGTACTAAAGATGATTGCCGGATTTGAACAACAAGATATTCAGTTAATAAAAAAGCAAATTCGAGTTAACCGAAAATTGTTGCAGCATTTTGCACAAATAAATCAAATTGCAATTGAAATTCCGCGACTTTCCCAACTGATCAATATCGCCGAATCATTTGGAGGAGCTGCTAAAACTTCCGGTGCCGGTAATGGCGACTGCGGTATTGTAATCGCTGATGCAAATACAGATACTGCCTATCTTGAAGATAAATGGCGCCAAAACGGTATAATGCCGCTAGACTTTCGCGTTCACCAAATTCGGGTTGCAGACTAGAGGAAGAACATGTCACTTAGATCTAATCGTAAAGAAGAACATTTGGTTTTAGCAGAAAGATTTTATCAAGATAATAAACAAAATAGTTTTGATCAGATGCATTTGGTGCGGCCGGCTTTACCAGAAACTGAAGTAAGTGTCAAAGCCATACAAACGACAATGTTTGGCAAAAAAGTGGCAGCCCCCTTTTTTATTAATGCAATGACCGGTGGTTCTCATAAATCCTATTTGATTAATAAGAAATTAGGACAAGTTGCCGCTAAAACCAATATTGCTCTGGCACTTGGCTCAGCCAGCATTTTGACGAAAGAGCCTTCTCTTAGTGACAGCTTTTTGATTGCACGCCAGCAAAACCCCACTGGCGTTTTAATTGCAAATGTAAATGCTAAAACTGCGGCCGAACAAGCACAAAAAATAGTTACAGAATTAAATGCTGACGCTCTCCAAGTTCACTTGAACGCGGTGCAAGAAATTGCCATGCCTGAAGGAGACCGTGATTTCTATTGGCTAAATAATTTAAAAGAATTACGTCAAAAAGTAACCGTGCCAATTATCATTAAAGAAGTCGGCTTTGGTTTAGATGAAAGAACAATTCATTTGTTGAAAAATGAAGGCTTCCAATTTTTTGATGTTGCTGGCAGTGGGGGCACAAATTTTGCCCAGATAGAAAATGCTCGTAATACCAGTGATGTTTCTTATCTGAAAGATATCGGCTTACCCACTGTCATTTCAAGCTTAATGGCTGCTAAACAGCAGGTTGATTTTATTGTTTCAGGTGGCGTGCGTAATCCTTTGGACGTTTTTAAGGGATTATGTCTAGGTGGAAAAGCTGTTGGTATATCAAATGTTTTTCTACAAGCTTTAATCAAACACGATGTTAATTATTTGCAAAATCTTATTTTAGAATGGCAAGAAGAACTTGCTAACTTGCTAGCCCTTTATGGTCAAAATGATTTAAAAAAGTTAACCGAGATTAAAAAATATTATGATTTACCATTGGAAACAGCCATTGATCAGCTATTATAGGTTCTTATAAAAAAACAAATAACTATTGTCTTACATAAGATTAGTTATTTGTTTTTTTGTTTTTTTAATTTAATAAACGCCATATCTCTTTCTGAACAGCGCTGTCGTTGCTTGAGCCGATAATGTGAGTAGCAGCCTTCTTAGCCACGGGAAGTGCTGTTCCTGTGGCATAACTGGTGCCAGCATATTTTAGCATCCCCACATCATTGCCGCTATCACCAAAAGTTACCATTTCTTTAGGATTAATTTTGAATTTACTACTTAAAAACTGTAAGCCCTTTGCCTTATTCATACCTTTTGTTGACATATCTATAGATGAAGAAGAGCCAGAAACAAAGTCAATTTCAGGATAATTACGTCTTAATTTTTCTAAAAGATGCGGCATTTTATTTTCAGGAACATCAAACGTAACCTTGAAAATTTGATCATCAAGATCATTAAAATTCTCAACAACTGTTAGTTTTTCATAGTACTTTTTTAGTTCTTTACCGTACTCAGGTCCATCTTTTTTTAAAATATAAGCGCTGGCAAGACCCGAAACTGTGACTTTTTCATTACTTTCCTGAATTATCTTCATAATTGTCCGCCAGTCCTTTTCAGAAAGACAATCAACGTGAATTACCTGCTTGCCTTGTGCTACTAGTGCCCCATTCTCCGCTATGTAGAATAGTTGATTGGCCACTTGTGGAAATCGCGAATATAAATTTTCAAACTGATTTCCGCTGGCAACAACAAACTTAATTCCCTTTTTTTGCATAATCTGAAATTCTTGCAAAAACAATTCCTGGTCATACGTTTTCTGATCTGTTAACCAAGTTCCGTCCATATCTGTAGCGATTAGTTTAATCATTCTTTTTTCTTTCTATTAAACTCGTAGTCCCTTAGGATAATAATTCTTAATAATATGATTGCTGATTTTACCAAAACCTAAAATGAAATTTTGGCAACTGACTAAAACAAAGCCTGTTTCGTTAGCTTGCGTTCTTAATGTTTCTCCGTGTAAATACTTTAAATAGCTTTCCCTGCTTAGTTCAACTACTCTGTTTTGTTTCTGTTCTGCTAACACCATGGCTAATTGATGTCCGGGTTCAAAACGATTTTTCTTTAACACACCCAGTTCAACGCCATTTGCTATTATCTGCAAATGAAGATTCGCACTATCTGATAATGCCGGTATAAAAACGTGATTATTACGTACTCGACTATTTAACCGCCAATTTTTTATTGCAGCTGGCAAATTAAATTTATCTAGTACTTCTGCTATTAATTGAATTTCAGATTTAGTTAGGGCTTCTTTTTGAGGCTTTCGTTTTTTCTTCGCTTTTTGATTTGGCGAGATTTTGCCTTGAATCTCCACTTGGGGCGATAATTTTAATTTTGCAGCAAATTGCCCTTCACCTAGGTCAGCCGTAGGCCAAAATCGTAATGTTTTAATTAAATTAGGGTTATTATCAGCCCATTCAGGGTGTCCATGAGCAATAGCGTGCGTTTTTACGGCTAGTGACATAATAGTCAAATTAAATTTTTGGCTTAGCCACGAAACTATTTGTTCATTTTCCTCTGGAGAATATGTACAGGTTGAATAGACTATTTCTCCTTCTGGCTTTAACATTTGGACAGCAGCATTCAAAATTTCCTTTTGCCGTTTTTGACAAAGCAGGACGTAATTTTGTGACCAATATTTAATAGCCTGAGAATTTTTACGAAACATGCCCTCGCCACTACAAGGCGCATCAACTAAAATTTTATCAAAATAATGAGGAAAACACTGTGCTAATTTTTCTGGCTTTTCGCTGACAATTAAAGAATTTGTTGTGCCCCAACGTTCAAGATTTTCGCGCAATACTTTTGCTCTGGTGTGTGAAATTTCATTTGCGACCAAAAGCCCTTCACCTTTTAGTTGTTCGCTAATTGCAGTACTCTTGCCACCTGGTGCGGCACATAAATCAAGTACTTTTTGTCCCGGACGCGCTTCAACAAATAATGCTGGAAACATTGCCGTGGGTTCCTGTGAATAAACAGCTCCACTTACCCAGGCTGGATCTTGACCACTGATTTTACCATAATAGGCTTGGGGTATGCCTGAAACTTCTTTTTTTGGATCACAAGAAAGACAGTGGTTTTCTTTTAATGAATTAACGCGAAATGCACTTTTGGGACTATCATTAATTGAATTGAAAAACTGCTGTGCTCTACTTTTTCCTAATAACCTAGTATATTTTTCCTTAAAATCCTCAGGCAGTTTAGGCATTATTTTGATCCTTTCGTGATAAATGCAAGATGCATATGCTGTATATAATAGAAATGATGATCCAGCAGCCTGTAAGGAGCCAGATTAAGTGCTGCGGCTTTGATAAAAATGTTCGCCATATCAAGAAGAAATATGCACTTATAGTTACCAATACTTCAATCAATAAAATTCTGATCCCGTGATTTATTAACCAATTACGCAATAAATTGCCCTTTAAGTGAGTTGACTTAACCGTTTTCCAATCTATAAAAGCTAAAACTAAATTGCTAAATGAAGCAATTAACAAGAAGATTATGATAAATGTAATTTCCCTAATGATTGAAAACTGATGTATTTGGTGGTTTTTCACAAAAAGCGGTATTTTAGCCTTAACCCCATAATGTTTGGCAATTTGGCGAATTACTTTATTTGAACTATCTATTATAATTTGATAATCACGTAATTTGAATTTTCCAGTTGGCTGTTTGGGACTAGTACTAAGATAATAACTATCCTGCTTCATTTGGCGATAATGTTTTAAAGTACCCACAACCGTGTAATATTTCTTATTCAAATAAACATATTCGTTTCCTTGCACCTTATATGTAGGGACTTTAGCATTTAATCCCAGTACAGCAAAAGAAACCCGCCCTTTAAAGTCATCTTTGGTAAAATATCTGCCAGATTCAGTCGGTAGGTTTAATACATCATGATTTGACCACACCAGAGTTTGATTTTTCTTAGATTTGCAAGTCATATGAACTTGAATTTTGTTACGGGGATATTTTTTTTGCAAAAATAGCAAAAAAGATCTAACATTTTGCTTATTTTTTATTTCAATGTAGCGGGTATTATTACTTAGACCATATGCCTCAAGTAGTTGATCCGCTTCTCGTGACTGAACGTTTGACAGCATACTGCCAATTCCTAGAAACGATAAAAATATAATAATAACTAAAATTATTTTTTTAAATTTCATGTGCTATCTCAAAAATTTGTTCATCAATAAAATCAAAACTTGTAAATGTCTGGTTGATTAGCCTTAGTTCCTTTGAATGAAGAAATGGCTCCTTTTGCCAAAAACTTGCAGAGTTGGTCACACCATTTCTTTCACCTACAAACAATAAATGTGTGGCAGAATTTAATTTTTGCCAAGCGTTAACGACTTTTTCATCACTGTTGCCAAAATTAGGTGCCCAGGAGCAAATTATTAAATCGACATCATTAAATTGATTTACAGCTGTTACTGCATCATAATTACTAACAGGCACAAATGCTTTAACGCCAGTGTTTGAAGTCTTTGACCAATTAAAATTATCCGTGACCGTCATTTTAACGCCTACTTGTGACAAAGCTTTACTCCAATAGCCGTTACCTGCCATTATTTCTAACCCAGTGTTAACTTTTAGCTGATCTTTAATTACTCGGGCTGTTTCTAGATTTGGAATTGACCATAGGCCAAACTTAATTGCTAAAAATTGCCGGGTATTATTTAGCAGCTGATTAATCGTTTTAAAATCTTCTATTTGATCCCTAGAATTAAATTTGTGGCAAATTTCCTCAGCAATATCGGGTAAAAATCCCAGCTTTTCTGGTGCTCTTTTTAAAACCTGCTTTTGCCTTATGGTAGCAACAACATTATTAATTTCCTCTACTTGTTGATGCACAGACTCAATAATAAGTCTGGCATCTAATTGGTTAATTTTACTTAAAAAATCTGTCATTATCAAATACCTATAATGATTTTAACATTCAAACGACCAGATTTCAGTTATAATAAAGAGTAACATGAAAAAGGAGAATATTTTATGGCAAAAAAAGTTACAAAAAACCAAGACGAAGAGGAAGAAAGCTTAGGCAAATTTATTCTTGATGTTGTCATAATGATGGCAGTAATTTTGGGAGTTTTCTTTGTTTTATTCCATTTCGTACTTTCTAATGATAGAGTTTCAGGGCCATCGATGCAACCAACGTTTGAAGATAATGATCGTTTAATCGCTGTCCGCCATTTCACTCCCAAGCGCAATGACGTGGTAGTGCTGCTTGCTCCAAAAGCTGCAAATGATACCCCTGGTGCTTATTACATCAAACGCATCATTGGTTTACCGGGTGATAAGCTGGTTTCCAAGAATGATAAGATGTACGTCAATGGTAAGCTCTTACCTGAGCCTTATCTAGAAAATCATTTTAAAAAAGCTAATAATGCTCAAGGACAGACGTATACGACCAATTTTACTTATAAAGTCCCTAAGGGTTATTATTGGGTAATGGGTGATCACCGCGATATATCTAAGGATTCGCATATGTTTGGACCTGTTAAAAGACAGAATCTGATTGGTAAAGTCAAATTCAGGTATTGGCCATTTAATAAAATTCAAGGTTTTTAACTTTAATTTTCTTTGAATTTTAGTATTTTTCCGTTAAAATAAATTGTAAAGGAGAATTTAATATGAATCAGCAGTTAGAGGAATTATCCGATGCAATTATTGACTTTCAAGTCAAACATCATGTTACTGATACGGATTTAGCTTTTGCTAGTCATTTGTCAGTTGAAAAGATTCATGCGATGAAAACTGGTGAAGGTGAATTTACTCCTGAAGAAATCAATCAGCTGTATGATTACCTTGCTGCGAATCATTGAAAAGTTTGTTATAAATATAGCCTGCAATTCGTCTTAGTTAACTGCAGGCTTTTATTTTTAGTAAATTTAGAAGAATGCTCATTATAGGACTAGTTGTAGTAATTATTCTACTTTTGACAACTTTAATAACTAAAAGCATTGCTGCTTTGACTTTCATCGTTTTTTGTCTTTTATCTGGTTTAACATTTTTATTATTTGTCTCATGGTTTCTTTTTTGGCTGTTAAAAAGACGCTAAAAAATTTTTTAGTATGCCTATTTTTATTTACCTTCCCTTGCCTCAAAAAACTTACTGAAAAGAATGGTGTCAAAAAACCAAAAAAATATGTTAATTATAAGCATTAATAATAATGCTATAGCTAAATCATCATTTGTACCTGTGGTTTCTCCCATCATAAACCTAAACGGAAACGAAATTATTTGTAGGCCAATGTTACTGGCTTTGATTGCAAGCCAGGCAACTAAAATAATGACTAAAACGGCAATTATTCGAAAATAAGCTTTGCTGAGCGCTTGCGGTAGATAGTCTAAAAGTGCACGACTGGAATAATTTAAAAAGCTGATAATGAAGTAACCAAAAAATGCGCAAAGAATAACCATCATAAGTGCACCAAAGAAATTAAACATAATCTCCAAGTCAACTTGTTGCAAATGTCTGCCAATATCAGCAAACAATTCGATTAGGGAGCTATGAAACTGACTATCAAAAGTGAAAGTTACAACACTTAAAATTAATGTGCAGATAATTTCTAATATCACAAAGAAAAGTAAAGCAGCAAATGAACTTAAAATGTTATCAAAGTAGAACTTTTTATCATCAATTGGTATTAAGCGCCAAGTCTGGTTACCACTCACCCTTTCATTTTGAAAACAGGTAGTTAAATAAAAGATTCCAGTGAACAGCCATGCTTGTACAATAAAAATAGCTAGCCATAATGTAAAAAAGTTAGAAAAAATGTGTCTGTTGATATAAACGTGGCCGTTATTAAAATTGAAAAAAGTCATCGCAAATGAGGCAACAGTCTGGATAATTAACAGAAGAGAAATCCATTTAGTTTTTAACCTAAAGAGTACGGTAAAATAACGATTAAAAATTGCCATTATTCCTCCTCCTCTCTCTGGTAAAAGCTTTCATAAAAATCTTCTACTGTTTGGTTATCCGCTCTAATTTCTTCAGTAGACTTTTGCATACAAATTGTCTTATTTTTGATAATGACAACTTCATCGAGAACCGCCGCAATCTCATTGACAAAATGATCAGAAATTAAAATAGTAGACTTTTCCTGCTTCCATAAGATGATCGATTTGATAATTTTTTTGCGAGCCATAGCATCAATGCCGGAAAAAGGCTCATCCAGAAGATATAAATCGGTTTTTCTGGAAAAAGTTAGAGCAATAACCAACTTCTCTTTCATACCCTTTGATAATTCAGATAAGCGCAGATCAGAAGCTAAATTCATGAATTTTCTTAACTGCTCAAATTGCTTTAGACTAAAATCATGGTATAGAATTTGGTAAAACTTGACGATTTCATTAATTTTAACGGAGTTAGAAAATCCAGTTAAACCGTCAGTAAAAGAAAGATGTTCCTTTCTTTCAGCCTCCTTAGCAAAGCCTGCAACTTTTACCGTGCCATGGTAATTTTTGGCAACTCCGCTGATAATTCTCATCAATGTGGTTTTACCTGCACCGTTTTCGCCCAAAAGAGCGACAATTTTTCCCGGTTTGAGTGTTAAATTTAAATCAGTAATAATTTTTTTCTGGTTCTTTTTGTAAACCAAATCGGTTATTTCTAAAGGGTTTGCCATTATTCACGCTCCTCTTTAAGATATTCAGATAAAGATTTGAGAATTTGTTCGTCAGATACTCCTAAAGAATTCATACTATGTACAAACTTATCTAGTTCCGCATTAATTAGTTCCCTTTTTGTTTTATCAAGTAAAGTAGTATCTTCAGTGACAAAATTACCTTCTCCCCTCTTGGTGTACAAAATACCTTCAAAATTCATCTGTTGTAAAGCACGTTGCACCGTGTTGACATTAACAGTGAGTTGCACTGCCAGTTCACGTACAGAAGGGATTTTTTTACCTGGCTTTAATTTACCGGTAATTATTTGTCGATATAGGTATTGCTTAATTTGTAAGTAAATGGGAATGTTATCTTTAAATTCCACAGGTCCACCATCCTTTGGCCGTAATACACCTATAATACACTATCATAAACTAGATTGATTTTTTCCGCAAACCTTTTAACATTTGTAGTTAAACTACTTTTTGTAAATAGTTGGTAAGTTTCTACTTTTTATTAGTAACCCTACTTATGTTCAGTTGCTTCATAAAAATGATTAATTAGGAAAATATTGCTGCCTAATAAAATAAGATCGCTAATTGCGTTTGCCAAAATTGCAAAAGGTAAACTACTAGAAAGATTAAGTCCATAATTAGTCGGATGAATCACTGATAAAAGAACTTGGTAAACAAAGATATTTTGGATTTTAAAGAAAAACCAGATTAAGCCGAAGATTATGACTATGTGTAATACTTTCACAACTGCGCCATTAATGTTTGCAGGGACAAAATCTAGTATTGCGCGGCTGGCAAAATTAAAGAAACTGATAACAAAATATAAAAAGAAACAACTTAAAATAGCTAAAACGATCGTACCAAGTATTATCCAGAATACATTAATGTCAAGATTGCGTTGAATTCTTTTTAATAAATCGCGGAAAAAGTATACAACAGGCTTATCGGTCAGATACGATGAAAACAGTAATATCATTACTGTGACGAATTCAAGTACAATAAAGTAAATAAAAGATACGAACGTGCTTAATACATTAACAAGATAAAATTGCCCATCGCTTATGGCTGCTAAGCGCCAAGTTTGACTGCGGTTAAATTTCTCGCTCTGTAATGGCGTAATAAAATAAACAAAAAAGATAACAAAAAAGGCCAAGAAGACAAAATATAATGCCCATTCCGGTAAAATTCCGACATTGTTTTGGGGATTTTTGCGGATATGCCAATTGATTACTTCATAATATGTAAAAAAGGCACATGCAAGAGCTGCAATTATCTGGAAAAAAAGTAATATGTGTAATTTTTTAATTTTAATTTTAAATAGTCTATTAAATAGTCTGCTAAATTCTGTCATTTGGGACCCCTTATTTTTTATTTTTGCTCGATGACAAATTGTCACTGATATAAATTGGTACTATGCCTCTACTTTATTTACTCTGCTTCAAAGAAATACTTAAATAAACAGATATTAATAACGTACATTATTAAATTAACAACTACAACAATTAAATTAAGATAGGGTAAAGTGTTGTTGTAAGCCGGATTTAAGTTTAAAAAATGCAAAAGGCTGCCTAAAAATTGGTCGACAAAAATTTTTTCTACTTTGGTAAAAAGCCAGGCTATTACGATAACAATAAAAATATGTAATAGTTTGACAATTAATCCGTTTGAAGCTACAGGAAGATAATCCATGATCGCTTTACTGGAAAAATTTAAAAAGCTGATCAATAACGAAATGAAAAGGCAACATAAAAGTAAGAGTAACATGATATCAAAAATTAAACGAATTGTATTCAGATCAAAATTTGGTCTAAATTGCTTAAACATTCTTTCGCATGATTTACGAAAAGCCTTGTCCATAAAAAATGAAACAATTAGTAAGATCCCTGCAACAATAATGTCAAGAAAAATGAAATAGAAAAAAGTAATAAACGAGCTTAAACTATTAGCAATATAAAATTTTTCATCAGTGATTGCAGTTAAACGCCAAGTTTGACTCCGATTAATTCGCTCATTTTTGACAGCCATATAAATAAAAAAGAAAATGATAAAAAAGACACTCAATAGACAAAAACCCATTAGCCAATCAGGTAAAAGTTCAGTGTAAAGATTTAAAAATTCACCAAACTCACCTGTACCAATCAGCAGCCCAAAAACAGAAAATGCTAAGGCACCAACTAATTGTATAATTAAAAATGAATAAACTTTCTTGGCTTTTTCTACAAAGAATCTGCCAAATAAATTTTTAAAAGAGGTCATGCTTTTCCCTTCTCCTTTGAAAACAATGAAACAGTATTAGGTTTTACTTCTCTCCTGCTTCAAAAAAGTGATTGATTAAGAAGACGTTAATGCCAAATATTATTAAATCAATAATAAACATCATTAATACAACGGATTCCAATCCCGCAAGACCTGTAGATCTTAGTAAAAGTATATTGATAATATAGTTTGCAAAGACACTATAGAGCCTAACTAGTAATCCTACCAAGACGATAATTATAAATATGCGCACGAAAGAAATTAGAATATGACTTGATGCATGTGGTAAAAAGTCTAAGATTGCTTGACTGGAAAAGTTAAGAAAACTAACCAAAAAGTAAAGAAAAAGACAAGTAAGAATTAGTAGTAACATAATGCCAATAAAATCAAAAATTGCAGTACTGTTTAAATCAACTTCAATCTGTAAATTTTTGCCAAATTTAGAATTAGTAAATATTGATAAAAATAAAAAACAAATTGCAATTAACACATCTAAGAGCACAAAATAAACCAATGAAACAAATGAACTTAAGATATTGGCAACATAAAACTTGCCATCACTGATTGGTGCTAAACGCCAGGTTTGATTTCTATTTAACCGTTCATTTTCAACTACAGTTAAAATGAACAAAATCGGTCCGAACAAGAAAGTTAATGATGCAAACAGTGCCATCCATCCTGGTAAAAACTCGAGATTATTGTTCGAATTAAAGTGAAATCTGCCAGAATAAAAACTAAAATAAGTAAAGAATGCTGAAGCTAGAGAACTAATGAATTGCAGAATAACTAAAAGATAAACATTTTTGGCTTTTTTCTGCAGTAACTTTTCAAACAAATGATTGAAAACGTTCATTATTCCTCCTCCGCATCGTATAAACCTTCATAATAATCTTCAACACTTTTATGATGCTCGCGGATCTCCTCAGTAGATTTGTGCGTGTAAATGGTTTTGTCTTTAATAATGACGATTTCATCAAGCATACTGGCTATTTCGTTGACAAAATGATCTGAAACAAGAATCGTTGAATTTTCCGGTTTCCATAAAATGATCGAATTAATTATTTTTTTGCGCGCCATGGCATCTATCCCCGAAAAGGGCTCATCTAATAAATAAAGGTCAACTTTGCGCGAAAATGCCAGGGCAATGATTAACTTTTCTTTCATTCCTTTGGACATTTCAGATAAGCGCATCTCTGAATCTAATTTCATAAACTGACGTAACTGTTCAAATTGATTTTGATCAAAGTCTTGATAGATGACCTCATAAAATTTAACAATTTCTTTGATTTTCGTTGAATTAGCAAAACCTGTTAATCCATCAGTAAATGACAGATGTGCTTTTCTTTCTGCAACATTATTCTCGCCTGAAATATTAACTGTCCCGTGATAGTTTTTGGCCATGCCACTGATGATGCGCATTAAAGTTGTCTTCCCAGCACCATTCTCACCTAGAAGGGCTACAATTTTTCCTGGTTGTAAATTTAAATTGATGTTATCCAAAATTGTTTTTAAATTTTTCTTGTAAGTTAAATCTCTTATTTCCAATAGATTTTCCATTTTTTACTCCCTACTTTAAGTGTTTAGTTAAAATTAAATTAAGCTGTCGAGCTGAAACTCCTAAGGCCTTCATATTATGCACAAATTTACTTTGTTCAGATTTGATAATGTCTTTTTTAATTTTTTCCAGTAATTTTTTATCATTAGTCACAAAATTACCCTCTCCTCTTTTAGTAATTAAAAGCCCTGATGTAGTCATTTGTTTGAGCGCTTTTTGAATAGTGTTCACGTTGACCATTAGATGGGTTGCCAAATTACGGACAGAGGGAATTTTCTGACTGGGTTTAAGTTTTCCGGTAATTATTTGGCGACATAAATTTTCTTGGATTTGAACATATATCGGCCTATCATCTTTAAACTTCATATTTCCCCTCTAACTGTATTACATTTATAATACACTATAATATTACAATAAACTTAAAAGTTATGCAATTACTTACTTAAAATCTTTTTCTGCGAAAAATAAAATAGCCAGCAATTATAAAAATAAAGATATAGATTAGACTACCTACTAAAAGTTCTTGGTTGTTAAGGTGGGTAGTTAAAACATACATGCCATAATTACCATATTGCCGGGTTAAGTCCACCATATTAAAAGGGTTCCATTTCATAATGTTTACCAGTTTGCCTCCGTTCATTAGGTCTGAAGAAATACTTTGACCCATGAATGTAACTAGAAGGCTTGCTGTAATTACAATTGCACTACTATTAATTAGGCACGAAAGTAAAAAAACAATAGCAATAATTAACATTGTAGTAACTAAATCTATTAGAGAAGCAGTTATCATGTTTAGCCATACTGGCTGATGATATAGATATGACGCTGACCAGTTAACTTGGTAATTAAATATGGTATAGCGCAAACAAATTGTATAAAAAAGAGCTAGCAGATGCAGAAAAACATTGTATAAGAATAAAACAATATACTTTGATAAGTAAACATATATTTTATTTGAGGATTTATATAAAAGTGTCAAAATCGTATTGTTTTGAAACTCCATTGAAAAACATGTGGCACCTACGATCACTAGGATAAACATGATAAAATCAGAAGAATCAAAAGTTAATGTTAAAATCAGCTTTTTACTTTCATCTGCTAAAGCGAAACCGGTAACAAGCATTAGAAAAAATAATATAATAGCTGCAATCCAGCTAATTTTGCGGTGTACTAATTTATATAATTCTTGTTTAATACTATAAATCATTTTAGTTATCTCCTCTCTTTATACTCGTCGATGTTTGAATAGATAGTATCCCAAGACCATAAAAATTATGCCGTAAACGATATTGGCTATAATTAGTTCAAGACTTGATAAGTTCGATTTTAAGCTAAGACTTGGCTTTGATAATTGCTGAGAAATAAAAGTCATATTTAAAAAGTTCCATTTAATAGTACTTATAAAATGGGGAAAGGTTTGCATTAATCCTTTGGAAAAGCTGGCACCAAAAAATGCTAGTCCAATTCCAAAACAAACTACTACGGAATTATTTTTAACCAGCATAATGAGCATAAAGGATAAGCCAATGCTAAAAAAGGAATAAATCAATGCTCCTGCCAGGTTAGCTAATAGACCATTTAAAAGAGTATGCCCATTATGAACGGCTAACCAATCATATCTGCCAGTATTAAAGATCACGCTTAACATCAAGGTAAGTAGAAATGCAATCACTGTTAGGAGAAAACTATAGACTAATACAACCAAAAACTTGGAAAAGTAAATTTGAAACTTGCTTGAAGTCTTATACTCCAGCATGATAATCGTGTTATTCTTGTATTCCATTGAAAAAATTGCAGATGCTACGGTAATAACTATTAAAGGAATCCACTCAATTGCACCAAATCCGTAGCTAAGGGATTGGCTTGTAATAGGATTAGTAAAAAAGTTGTAAATCATTGTTACAATGAGAATAATCAGACCATACAGAGCAATGTTTTCATGCCTTAATTTATAGATTTCCTGTTTAAAGCTTATAAGCATTCTGTCTATCCCCTTTTCTTTTCCAAGACATCAACTACAATTCGTTCAAGGTTGGCTTCAAGCGGCAAAATTTCTTTTAAATGAACACCTTCGTTAAAAAGCAGATCTTCTATTTTGTATATATCCTTTTGGCTTACTATCAAATAGTTTTCTTTTGCTTTAAACGTGATCTGGTAAGCAGCAAAAATCTTTTTTGCAAGTTTATTATTTTCAGTAGTCAAATGGTATTTTTGGTGACTAATTTTTTCAAAATCGGCAACCTCTTTATTCAAAATAATTTGTCCCCCAGAGATTAAGACAACTCTCGTCATTACTTTTTGTAATTCACTTAAAATATGACTTGAGATTAAAAAAGCTGTTCCTTGATCAGAAAATCTTTTGATTAATTTTCTTATTCGAATCGTTGATTCAATATCCAATCCGTTCATTGGTTCATCAAGAATTACAATTTGAGGTTGATTTAGTAAGGCGATTGCTATGCCTAATTTTTGCTTCATGCCAAGAGAATACCCTTTTGCCTTATCATTAATATACGAATCCATTTGTAATTCGGAAATCAAATGTGCCATATCTTTTTGGTCATGAGCATAAAGAGTTAAATTTTGTTTACCAGTAAGAAATGGGTAAATTGCAGGATGTTCAATTAATGCACCTGCCTTGTTTAAAGCATGATGATCATTTTCAGAAACTTCTTGCCCATTAACTTCAACTTTTCCTTTGAATTTCATTAAGCCCAAGATGGTTTTCATAATGGTGGTTTTCCCAGCACCATTTGGTCCAATTAAGCCTATTATTTCACCAGGTTTAACTTCAAAAGTAGCATTTTTGACTAGCACAGTTTTGCCAACAAATGTACTAACATTATCCAGTTGTAGTGCATTAATATTTTTCACTCTTAATCATCCTTACTAAAAATTATTATACTAGTGAGCTACATAAGTAATACACTAGTATAATAAAATAAATTTTATTTTTTTGCAAATTTATTTTTAATCAAAAGTCTTAGAATAATTTAAATGTTCCACATCTTGCCTGTTAATATTACAAGAAATAAAAAAGGCACCTAAAACCATTTTTGATAATGATTTTAGGTGCTCGTTAGCATATTTTTAATAACTGTGCATAATTTTGCTAACCTTTTACAAGCTTAAATTCCTTTATCAGAACAAGCTTTTAATTTTTAATCTTTTTATAAACAGCCTTAAAAAGAGCCGTTTTTGTTTCACTACTTATTAGCGGCAGCATTCATTTGTACCATTTTTATCATGACGTCTACTGCTTTTGCCATGGACTCCAGAACGGTATATTCAAACCTGCCATGCATGTTTTCTTGACCAGAGAAAAGATCCGGACAAGGTAAACCTCTATAAGTCAGAAGTGAACCATCTGTCCCTCCCCTTACAGGGTCTTCATTAATTGTTAAGCCTTCAGCTTTATATGCTTTTCTAGCTAAATTAACAATTTCCATGTGATCTTTAAGAATATCAGCCATATTGTAATATTGATCTCTCATGTTCAGCTTAATTCTCTCAGTCCCGAAATCCTCATTCATTTGATTGACAATAGATCTAACTTTATTTTTACGATCTTCCAGACCATCTCTTTCAAAGTCGCGCACGATGTATTCCATTTGTGCGTTATCAACTGTACCAGTAAAATTGGTAAGATGATAAAAGCCTTCTCTGCCCGCCGTTTTTTCAGGCACTTCGTTTTGTGGAAGCTGATTTTGGAAGTTAATGCCAACTTGGATAGCATTAATCATCTGATCTTTTGCCACAGAAGGATGCACATTTACTCCTTGAATATCAAGCGTGAAAGTAGCAGCAGAAAAAGTGCCCCAATCTAACTTACCAGGAGCTCCGCCATCAACCGTGAAAGCAAAATCTGCCCCAAATTCATCAATATCAAAATGCTGGGCCCCCATGCCAATTTCTTCGTCTGGAGTAAAACCAAGGCGAATTTTGCCGTGTTTAATTTCAGGATGGTTTAACAGATATTCTGCTAATGTAACTAATTCTGCTACCCCACATTTATCATCCCCACCTAATAAGGTGTCACCTGAAGCCGTAATAATAGTTTGGCCAGCATATTTTCTTAAGTTAGGAAATTCCGCAGGATCTAAATAGAATTCGGAATCTCCAAGGCGAATTTTTGATTTGCCGTCATAATTTTCATGAACTTGCGGTTTGACATTTTCCGCATTGAAGTCTGCGGTATCACAGTGTGCTAGAAGTCCCATTACAGGTACATCATAATCTACATTAGCTGGAATTTCGGCAATAACACACCCTGATTTTTGATTATAATGCACATCTTTCAGGCCAAGCTCTTCGAGATCAGGTAAAATAACCTGTTTTTGAAAATCTTCTTGACGCTTAGTTGAAGGAAACCTGTCTGAATGCTCATCAGAGCGTGAATTAACTTTGACATATTTTAAAAATCTTGGTAATAAATTTGGATACTCCATCTTATCTCCTTAATTAAAATAAATCTTGAAATGGGTTAGTTGATACTTCAGATTGGGTAATTTCGACATTCCAAGAATGTTTTTTATTCCATTCAAGCAACTTTTGATAAATTTTTTCTTTAAAAATCTTTTCAGTGTAGTGACCCGGATCAACTACCGTCAGACCGGCAGAAATCATATCGTGGCCCGTATGGTAATAAACATCTCCTGTAATAAAAGCATCAATATTCTCTTCTACTGCTTGATGCCAATATTTGCCGCCATCACCGCAGATAAAACAAACTGAAGAAATAGTCTGCTGATTATCAGCAGTAATTAATCTTACCATTTTTACCTGCATCTTGTCTTTGACGTAATAAGCAAATTCTTCGGCAGATAGTGGTTGAAGCAATCTCCCCTTGCGTCCTATGGCAATTCCATCATCGTCTGGACAAAACGGTTCAACATCTTTCAAACCTAACTCTTCAGCTTGCCAATCACTTGAGCCATCTTCAGCCTTGTCTGAATTGGTATGAATAGAATAGACCGTAATGCCATGAGCAATTATTTTACCGTACATAGCATATTGGGGATTGGCAAAATCCAAGTTTGCAGCGGGGCGAAACATCAAGGGATGATGACTGATAATCAAGTCAACACCATTTTGCACTGCCTCGTCCACCACTTGTGGTCTGACATCTAAGGTGGTCATTATTTTAGTGACATTTTGCTCAAGTGAGCCTATTTGGATGCCAATTGGATCACCTTGGCTAGCTATTTCTTCTGGAAAGTGTTGCCTTAAAACGGCAACTATATCCTCTACTTTAGTCATTTATTTCTTCCTCAATCATTTTTATTTCATACTCAATTTGCTTAATATGTGCCCCATCTTTTTCCTGGGCCTTATTTAAATTAGTTAGCAGCCTTTGATGGTAAGCTAATTGATCACGCCATTTTTGATAAAAAACTTGATTTTTTTCTTTTAGAATTTCAGGTCCAAAAAATGTTTGCCGATCAGTTAAACTGATAGTATTTTCCAGCTCTTGTGCCTTAATCAGTTCATATATATGCCCGGCTTCAGTGATAATTTTTTCGTTAATAATTTGATACTTATGTGCTGAAAGCCATTCACGCACACCCGGCTCCCCCACATTAGGCTCCAAAATTAATGTAGCAAAATGAAAATTTCTTGACCAAGCTTCGTTTAAAATATTGGTCATTAACTTGCCACCCATACCGGCAATTACCACTGTATCAATTCTGTCTTTGGCGCTAATTGTTTCAAGTCCAGATCCTAAACGAGTTTCAATTTTGTTTTTTAAGCCAGCAGCAATGATATCTTTTTCAGCATTTTCTAAAGGCCCAGCTGCTACGTCGCTGGCAATAGCATAATCAACTTTACCTTCTTTAACTAATTGGATCGGTAAATAAGCGTGATCTGTTCCGATGTCAGCAATTCGGGCTCCTTGATCAACCATTTGTGCTAAAGTACGTAATCGTAAATTCATCCTCATCCTACTTTCTTTATAATAGAATTTTAGCATAATGCTTTTTATAAGATAAAAATAAAATAACGAATTTAGTTACTCTTATTATTAGTTTCTAAATCAATCTGGCGGTCTGACAGCGCTGATACATCTGTTAGCTTCATTTAGAACTAAAGCAAAAATCATTGCTTGCTATATTAAAACAAAGTGTAAAAATTTTCTTTTTCTTTCTAAATTGCTATTTTATAATTGATTGTAAGACTTAAAAGAAAGAGATATTTCATTTAATGGATAGAACCGAACCAGTTACTTTAACGAATATGTGTATGATTAAAAGCAAGAATAAAATATTAGTGTTGAATCGTAATGACCCCTCTTGGCCAGGACTTACTTTTCCAGGTGGCCATGTTGAAGATCATGAATCCTTTTATGATTCAGTGGTGCGGGAAGTTAAAGAAGAAACAAATTTAAATATCAAAAACCCGCGCCTATGTGGCATTAAGCAATTTTATGATGAAAATGATCACCGCTATCTTGTTCTTTTTTATATAGCGACTGAATTCACTGGCACAGTCAAAGCCTCAAGGGAAGGCAAATTGACGTGGATGACTAAAGAAGAACTTTTCCAACATGAATTAGCATATAATTTTGACCGCGACTTGCTGGTATACTTTAACGAAGATATTGATGAGCATATCTTGGACGGTAAACGGGATGAATTATTTTAAGAAGTATCGAAATGCTTTCTGAACCAGCAATTAAGCGTTAGCATTTAGGACAAATAGTAGTCCAAGAAATTCTGATTATTATGGTACCTGGATTATTTTTATCTATTAAGCCCTGACTAAAAGCAGAATTATGGCCCTAATAATTTTGCTAACTTTGTTTATCATGGTTCTTCTGCAACTAACCCTTCTACGCGAAAACATCTTTAAGCAAATAGTCCAATTTAATCATTATTTTCAAGCCGTTAAAGTCCAAATATATTTTTTGGTACTTCACAAAATCGGAGCAGGTTTTAACAAAGTTTTTAATACTTAAGAACTTTATCTGTTTGTTAACTCCTCTTTCTTTGTATGAACTAGTTATGCTAGTTCCTATGGCAGAACTAACATGGGAGTAAAATAAATCATAATTTGAGCAAATTATAACTTGTTATTGTTTGAAAAGCTGCTTGTTTCTATCCCGGAGATTTTTACAGTTTTTAATCATTCATGGTTGCAAATTATAAATTCGTTTGCGGCAGGTATTGTTTTTGCTGCAGTTTATTTATATACAATACTTTTTTTGGTTAATATGGGCTATCATGCAGTTTATGATATACTTTTTTTAACTACTGCTTCTACGGTTATGACTGGGCCTAATGCTTTAAATTGGCAGTATTTAATTTTGACGACTTCAATTTATCTCATTTTGCCTTTTTCTTATTATCAGGTAAGCGAAAAAGTGTTATCGCATATAATTTGCAGCAATGGGGACTAGAAAATAAGCATGGTGCCAGCGAATTAACTTTTAGCTAATAAAAAAGACAAGATTTTTCAAATCTTGTCTTTTGTTTGGCTAACTAATCTAGGAAATCACGTAATTGATTTGACCTACTTGGATGTCTTAGTTTACGTAAAGCTTTAGCTTCAATTTGACGAATACGCTCTCTCGTAACTCCAAACACTTTACCAACTTCCTCAAGTGTTCTAGTTCGACCATCATCAAGTCCAAAACGCAAGCGAAGAACATTCTCCTCGCGATCAGTTAAAGTGTCAAGCACTTCTTCTAATTGTTCTTTGAGCATTTCGTATGAAGCATGTTGTTCAGGACTAGTTGCATCCTTATCCTTAATAAAGTCACCTAAATGTGAATCATCCTCTTCACCAATAGGAGTTTCCAAAGATACTGGTTCTTGTGCAATTTTTAAAATGTCCCTAACTTTAGAAGTAGGCATATCCATTTCTGCCCCGATTTCTTCAGGAGTTGGTTCACGTCCTAAGTCCTGCAACAGTTGTCTCTGAATTCTAATCAACTTGTTAATTGTTTCAACCATGTGGACCGGAATTCTGATAGTTCTAGCTTGGTCGGCGATCGCACGGGTGATAGCTTGTCTAATCCACCAAGTTGCGTAAGTTGAGAACTTGAAACCTAGGCTGTAATCGAATTTGTCCACGGCCTTCATCAGACCCATATTTCCTTCTTGAATCAAATCAAGAAACGACATACCACGGCCTACATAACGTTTAGCAATAGAAACCACTAAACGAAGATTGGCCTCAGCCAATTCTTGTTTAGCTTCTTCATCACCTTTTTCAATCCTTTTTGCCAAAGAAATTTCTTGATCAGCATTTAGTAAGGGTACGCGGCCGATTTCTTTCAGATACATTCTGACTGGATCATTCATTCTGACACTTGAAGGTGCCGACATATCTTTTAATTCAGCCTTTTCAACATCTTTTTGCTTTTTTAAAGCTAATCTCGAAGGATTACCCTTCTCGTCAACAATGCTAATGCCATTATCTTCAAATTCCTGAACTAATTGGTCAACTGCTTTTCCCTGTAGTTTATAGGGCTTAATCAATTGAGCAACGAATTCTTTTTCAGTAATAGATTTATCTTTTTTAACATCTTTAACTACCTTTTTGACCATTTTGTCTAAAGATAATTTTTCGGTGTTAGCGGTTTTTCCATTTTCTACCACAATAAGCCCCCCTTTAACCCTGGATTCTTTTTAACTGCAAAATTTTACGAGTAATACTTAATATTTCATCCGTATCAGTTTTACGTTTAGCATCTTGTAAATCATTCATTAATTGCTGCAATTTAAAATCAATTTTTCGCCTGTTTAAAGCATTAATTTGCTCATCGATTTCGCGGTCTGAAAAATCCTGGGGCATGTCTGTCATTTCAGCATTAACTATTATACCTTGAAGTTCACTAGGAATAAAATCTAAAAAACTATTAACTCCCGGATTTTCTTGATTTTCACTAAAATTTAACCATAATTCCGCTAATTTTTGATATTTAGAGTCTGGAAATAAAAATTGATGTGATAATAAATATTCCCGAGCATGTCTTGAATGAATAAATAAATATAATAACCGAGTTTGAATAGGATCGTTTTTACTATAATTCTGTTCAGGTTCAACAAAAGAGCCGGAATAGTTGCTATTTGCTTCTTCAGGTTGCGCACTATAATTGGCTTGGTGCCTTCTAGCCGCATTTTGCTGTCTGCGATATTTGGTAAAATTAACTTTGAGTGAATCCTTAGAAACACCTTGTTGTTGCGAAATCTTATCCAAATATAGATCTTGCTCTACTGGATTAGACAATTGAGCAATCTCTTTCACTGCTTCGTCGAGATAAGCTAATTTTTCCCGGTCATTTGCTAAATTATATTTTTGAGCCAACCTTTTAAGAAAAAAGTCTGTAGGAGTTAAAGCACCTTTAACTTCTTCCTGATATTTTTCCCAACCATATTTCTTTACATATTCATCAGGATCCAGCTTTTCCGGCAGAACTACTATCCCTAAATTAAAGTCCCCAATATTATTAAACATTCTGGCTGCACGTTCTTCAGCGTGAATTCCTGGATCATCTCCGTCATAATTAATGATGATGTTTTTAGTGATCCTGCGTAACATATATATCTGTTGATCAGTCAAGCTGGTTCCCATAGAAGCTATACCAGATTTAATTCCTGCTTTATAGGCCGCAATTACATCCATGTATCCTTCATACAAAATTAAATGCTTTTCACTGCGGACTGCTTTTTTTGCTTCCGCAAAATGAAAAAGAGTTTTAGATTTAGTAAAAATTTTGGTTTCAGGACTATTAATGTATTTAGCTTCTGTTTTATCTGGCGAAAGCCTTCTACCAGAAAATCCAACCACATAGTCGCCTTCATCAGTGAGAGGAAACATCAGCCGATCTCTAAAGCGATCAAATAATTCACCAGTCTGAGATTGCACAAATAAGCCACTCTCAGCCAAATCTTCATCTTTAAATTTCTGGTCTCTTAAATAAGTCAAAAGCAAATTGTTTTGCTTAGGAGCATAACCAATACGAAAATGAGCAATTATTTCATCGTTAAGACCACGTTGTTTAGCATAATTATATCCTGGTCTACCAGCATTTGTTGAAACTAATACTTTATGATAAAAATCGGCAGCCTCCTCATTAATTTTTATTAAAATATTGGAAAACTTTGGTTTTTGGTTATTATATTGCCCGATATCAATATGACCAAAATCAGCAACTTTTTGAACACTTTCAGGAAATGTAAGATTTTCTTTATACATTAGAAAAGAAAACACATTACCACCTTTGCCACAGCCAAAGCATTTAAAAAATTGTTTCCCTTCATTAACAGTAAAAGAAGGAGTTTTTTCTTCGTGAAATGGACAAAGACCAACATAATCTTTGCCTTTCTTTTCTAGAGAAACATACTGGCTTATGACATTTACAATATTGACATTATTACGAACTTTAGCAATAGTTTCTTCAGGTATAAGACCGGCCATCTTTGCACCTACTTTTTATTTAATGACTAATTTGCTTAAATCACCCAATCGCTTTGAAAGTTGTGCCACATCACTTAGCTGTGCCAAACGATTATTTTTAACAGCTTCATCTTTAGCCATAATCATATTAGTTTCGAAGTAAAGATCAATTACTGGCTGTAATTTCACAAATCCGTCATAAAGATCTGCTAACTTATCAATTTTACTTAAATCGTTAACGCCCTCGGCAAGTTGGGTTTCGGTATCGTTATCAAATAAGTCCTTGTTAACAATATTCTTACCTTTATATTTTGCCTTTTTCAAAATATTATTAATTCTAATTAAACTTTCAACTACTGGTTTGAATTTATCATCATCATGATGTAATTGCAAAACTTTTGCTGCAGCTAAAATTTGTATGGGATCCTGCTGACTTGAAGCTAAAACTGCATCAATTATGTCATATTTATAATTATTTTTCTGTAAATACTGTTTAATACGATCACGGATAAATAAAGAAATTTCTTCTTCCTGTTCAGCTTTTTTAGGCAGCTTAGCTGGAGTTTGATTTTCAAGAACCGACACAATCTCTGGTAAGACATCATTAAAAGGTAATGACCAATTCTGATTTATTAAAATGCGCACAATACCATAAGCATAGCGGCGAAGAGCATATGGATCATTTGATGAACTGGGAATCATACCAACAGCAAAGAAAGTAATTATAGTATCTAATTTATCTGCTATAGATAACAAGGAGCCAACAGTTGTTTTGGGCAAATTTCCTTCAGAAGTGGTTGGCATATAATGCTCTGCAATTGCTGCGGCAACATCATCCTTTTCACCAGCCAATTTGGCATAATGCTTGCCCATGACACCTTGCAATTCAGCAAATTCTCCTACCATTTGAGTTACCAAATCAAACTTATATATTTGGCTAGCACGATCGAAATCACTGACAACTTGCTTATCTAGGTGCCATCTTTTTGCTAAGAAATCACCAATGATATTGACACGCTTCATCTTCTCAGACATTGAGCCAATTTTGTCATGAAACGAAACATTGTCCAATTTTTGTACAAAGTGACTTAGAGGATATTTTCTGTCTTCATCATAGAAGAATTGCGCATCATCAAGTCGTGCTACCAAGACCTTTTCATTTCCTGAAACCACATTTTCTAAGTAATCTTTATTACCATTGCGCACAGCAATAAAATGATTAATTAATTCTCCATTTTGATCATAGACTTCAAAGTAACGCTGATTATCCTTCATCGAAGTGATAAGAACTTCTTTGGGCATCTGCAAATACTTTTTAGCAAAAGAACCTGCAAAAACAGTAGGATATTCAACTAAATTTGTTACCTCTTCAAGTAAACTTTCATCAGGTTTAATTTGCCAATTATTTTTCTTAACCAATTTATTCATTTGGTCAATGATCATTTTCCGACGTTTATTTGCGTCAACAATCACAAACTGATCTTTTAACGCATCTTCATAATCGGAACTATTGGCTAAAACTACGCTATCTCCCAGAAAACGATGCCCTGCCGTCTTTCTACCAGCTGTAATGTCAAGAATTTTTACGGGTATTACATCACTGCCATATAGTGAAACAAGCCAGTGAATAGGACGGACAAATTCGAATTCGTGAGAATCCCACCGCATTTTTGTGGGAAAAGTCATAGACTTAATGATTTCACTCATTCCCAACAGGATATCACTTGTTTTTTTACCCTCTTTTTTTACATGCACGTAAGCGTATTCCGTACCTTTTAATTTGTCAAAATAAATATCGTCAGTGGTCATTCCCTGGCCACGGGCAAATCCCTGTGCGGCTTTGGTCCAATTCTTATCTTGATCAAGAGCAATTTTCTTTGCCGGTCCCTTTTTTATTTCATCAATATCTTCTTGTTTTTCTGCTAAATCTTCAACTAAAACAGTTAGTCTCCGAGGTGTTGAGAAAGTTTTAGTACATTTAAAGTTAAGACCTTTTTCTTTAAGAAACTTTTCTGTTCTCTGCGCAAGCTGTTTAACACTCCGTTCAACAACATGAGCTGGCATTTCCTCAGTACCAATTTCAAATAAATAATCTTTAGCCATTTTCAAGTCCTGCTTTCTTATCTTCTGCTTTTTTCAATAATGGAAAGCCTCTTTTTTCACGTTCTTCTATAAAACATACCGCTACTTCATGAGCTAAATTTCTAATTCGAGCTAAATAACCCGCTCTTTCAGTAACTGAAACAGCTCCCCTGGCATCAAGCAAGTTAAAAGTGTGTGAACATTTTAAAATATAATCGTATGCCGGTTGAACTAAATTTAAGCCGATTAATTCTTTAGCTGTTTTTTCATAGACATCAAAAAACTGTAAAAGATCTTCCTGATTTGATTCTTCAAAAGCATACTTGGAGTTCTCATATTCAGCTTCTTTAAAAATATCACGGTACAAAACGCCATTGCCCCACTCTAGGTCAAAAACAGAGTTGACATTCTGTATATATGAAGCTAATCGTTCCACACCGTAGGTAATTTCACTCATTGTGGGTTTAACATCAAGTTCACCAACGGTTTGAAAATAAGTAAACTGACTTACTTCCATTCCATCAAGCCAAACTTCCCAACCAACACCGGCACAGCCCATTGAAGGGTTTTCCCAGTTGTCTTCTACAAACCTAATGTCATGCTCAAGTGTATTGATACCTAGTTCTTTTAAGCTGTCTAAGTAGTATTGTTGAATATTTTCCGGTGCAGGTTTTATCACCACTTGGAATTGATGATGTTGAAACAATCTGTTAGGGTTATCACCATACCTACCGTCAGCCGGACGTCTTGATGGCTCGACATAACATGCAGCCCATGGTTCTGGTCCCACAGCGCGTAAAAAAGTATAGGGACTCATTGTTCCTGCTCCCTTTTCAACATCGTAAGAGGGCATTACCATGCAGCCCTTTGAAGACCAAAATTTTTCTAATTTAAAAACCATATCTTGAATAGTTAATTTTTTCTTTGCCATTTATATTTCCTTCCTGCATCAGACCATAAAAAAAGCCTATGCAAAACATGCATAGGGACGAGATTTAATCGCGGTTCCACCCTAATTCAGGAAATAATTCCTGCTCTTAATTAAATTGACTAGAGGTGCCTTTTCCCAGATGCTCTCCCACTGTTTTGCACTCGCTTAACAGGTACTTTTTTTATCCTCATTATCGCCAAAATACATTATTATTTTACCATAAAATTCAGTGAAGCAGAAGACTCACTCGTTTAATTTAAGTTCATCTAAAAACTTTTTAGTTTTGAGGTTAAGATCAATTGTTTCCTGATATATGCGGTCAATAGCCTTACGGGTCGCCGTTTTGGTAGCAGTATTTATTTTGATGTCGCCTAACCGTTCAAAAGGAAGTAAAAAGATCGTTCTTAAAACAGCAGTTTCCTTTGGTTTTAAATGTAATCGGCCAGGATCTGTATCAAAATGCTGACTACATAAAATGCCACCACTTTTAATGGAATAATCAAATTCGCCTTGTTCTTTACCACAAATAACGCAATGACGCATTTCTGGCTCAACGCCATAAGCTTGCAATAATTGCATTTGCACAATTTGGGTGATCATTTCAGGATCAGTTTCAGCGTTAATTTTTTGTAACGCAAAATTTGCCAGATTATAGTATTTACCCAGATTTTGATATTCAATAAAAGCATGATCTATCAAATCAAGGATAAAAGAAGCATATGCATTTTTAGTTAAATCACTAAACAGGCCATCAAATTGACTGACGTCTTTATAAGTTCTGAGCGTACTTAGACCGTGACCAGTAAAATATATGACATAAGTGCCATAGGAAAAATTAAGTAAAGATGCACCTAGTTTTGATTTTGGCTTAAGTGCTCCATGAGCAAGTAGAGTAATTATTCCATTATTCTTGGTCATTATTTTTGCCAATAAATCTGCCTCACGGTATTTTTGCCTTTTAAAAATAATCCCCTGCACTTCTTTTAATTGTCGTGCCATTTTAGCTAAAATCCTTGGGATTATAGCCTATTTGCTTTAAAAAGCGTGGATCAGAACGCCAATTATGTTGAACTTTAACCCAGAGATGCAAATTGACTTTTTCACCTAACAAATCTTCAATTTGATGTCGGGAATTAATGCCAATCTGCTTCAGCATCTTTCCGCTTTTGCCAATAATAATTCCTTTTTGACCATTCTTTTCAACATAGATGGTAGCTTCAATTTGCAGTTTATTATTTTCATGCTTATTCATTTGTTCGACCCAAACAGCAGTAGCATGAGGAACTTCTTCAGCAGTCAGGTTTAAAATTTGTTCACGAATTAATTCTGCTACCATGAAATATTCAGGGCGATCAGTTATTTGATCTGTTCCATAATATTTTGGTCCTACAGGTAAATATTGATGCAACACCTGAATCAGATCACTAATCCCTATTCCCTGCGTTGCAGAAACTGGCAAAAATTCCTTAAAAATGTCCAGTTGACGGTATTGATCAATAATTGGTAACAGTGCGTTGGGATTAACCTGATCTACTTTATTAATAAGAAGCAAAACTGGAACCTTCGCTTTTTTCAACAAATCAGTAATATAAGCATCACCTTTGCCCATTTTTTCTGGTTCAACCATAAATAAAATGAGATCGACATCGTTTAAGCTAGACAAGCTGGCTTTATCCATATAATTATCTAAATCAAGGTGAGGCTTAAATATACCGGGAGTGTCAACAAAAACCGCCTGCATATCATCAGTGGTTAAAATGCCAGAAATCTTGTTACGCGTAGTCTGAGGTTTACTTGAGGTAATAGCAACTTTTTGACCTACTAAATAATTCATTAGGGTAGATTTACCAACATTAGGTCTTCCTAATAAAGCAACAAAACCAGATTTATTTTTTATATCATCAGTCATTATTTTCCTCTGCCTTCATCAAGTTGATCCGGATATAGTGGCAACCCATATTCTTCTAAAACTTTACCCTGAATTTTAAACATTACTTTTGCTTCATTTGGTTTAATATGATCATACCCATTAAGATGCAGAAAGCCGTGAACCAAGGTATAACCAAATTCGCGTTCCCAACCTGTACCATAATCCTTACTATGACGCATAATTACACTCGGACACATAAATAGATCGCCTATATCCTCACTGAATTCTGGATCGTCTTCAAATGTACTGTAATCCAACAGGTCTTCACCATCTTCAATGGCAAACGAAATAACATCAGTCGGTCTGTCTTTGTCACGATATTTCTTATTAATTTCATTGCTTTTCTCTTCATCAACAAAATTAATACTCATTTCCAAGTTATTCTTTTTAGCAATATCATTTTTAGCAAGCAAAAGAAGGTCATTAATCCATTTCTTCCAATCACGCGTTTTATCATCAAGAAAACCAACTTCATCATTGAAAGTAATATCAATTGGGTTCATTAATTTTATTTATCTTCCTTTTCATATGCATTAATAATCTTGGCAACAACCGGATGACGAACAACATCGTTAGCTGAAAACCAAATAAATTTTATTTCAGCAATATTTTTTAAAATTCTCTGGGCATCAATTAATCCACTATGTTGTTTTCCAGGAAGATCAACTTGAGTCATATCACCATTAACAATCATTTTTGAATTGAAACCCAGTCTTGTTAAAAACATTTTCATTTGAGCATCAGTGGTATTTTGAGCTTCATCTAAAATCACAAAAGCATCATCCAAAGTGCGTCCGCGCATATAAGCTAAAGGAGCTACTTCAATAACTCCCCGTTCCATTAAATGATCAGTAGTATTTGTTCCTAATATAGCATAAAGAGAGTCATAGATTGGCCTTAAGTAAGGATCAACTTTTTCTTTTAAATCACCAGGTAAAAAGCCTAATGACTCTCCTGCTTCAACAGCAGGCCTAGTTAATACAATTCTAGAAACTTCTCCTCTTTTAAAAGCAGCAATTGCACATACCACCGCTATAAATGTCTTACCAGTACCGGCAGGACCAATACCAAATACAACATCATTTTTTTCAATTGCTTCTACATATTTTTTCTGCCCCATATTTTTAACTCTAATCGGTTTGCCTTTAGCATCCCGAATTAAAATCTTTTTGTATAAGTCAGGAAAATATTCCGTAGTACCTTTATCGGCCATTTTCATGGCACTCACAACATCAGCGGGACCAATGTTGATATTGGCATTAACTACATTATCCAAAGCTTGCAGAACAGCTGATACTTTCTTGATATTTTTATCTTCACCCTGAATGGCAATGCTATTACCAGTGTCAATTACACTAGTATTATAGCCAGTTGATAAAAGATTCAAGTTACTATCATTAACTCCAACTAGTTTTTGGATATTTTCAGGATTTTTAGGAATAAAATTGGTTTGGGCCAAATAACTCTGCTCCTTTTCTTGCGTTTAACCTAACTGCTTGCGCACCGCATTAGAAGCTGCTTTACCATCAGCTTTACCTTTTATTTTAGGCATCAAAGCTTTCATCACTTTGCCAAAATCGGACTTGCCCTTAGCTTCAGTTTCAGAAATTGCTTGGGAAACAGCCTGGTTGAGCTCTTCATCTGTCATTTGCTTAGGCAAATAGTTTTCAACAATAGCTAGTTCCTGTTTGGTTTCTCCAACTAAGTCGTCTCTATTAGCCTTGGTAAATTCTGCAATTGATTCCTCACGCTGCTTCTTTTCTCTGCTGAGAACTGTCAGTTCTTCATCAGCGGTTAAATCATGACCAGCTTTTATCTTTTCATTCATCAAAGCTGCTTTTATCATGCGCACTGTGTTCAATTTTACTTTATCACGTGCTTTCATTGCGTCTTTCATATCTGACATTATTTGCTCAGACAAACTCAAATAAATTCCCTCTTTCTGTGTAAAGTCTAGGTAAATTATATCAAATTTGAACCTTAGTTTAAATTAAATAATGCCTTAAACTTTTGATATTTGTAATAAAAAAACGACTTCTATCTTTTGATAAAAGTCGTTTATAATTAATAATGTCTACGTTTACGAGCTGCTTCAGACTTGAGTTTCCTACGAACGCTAGGTTTTTCATAGAACTCGCGCTTACGGTATTCTTGTAGAGTACCGCTTCTAGAAACGGAACGTTTAAAACGACGAAGAGCATCATCAATAGACTCGTTTTCGTGAACGACTGTCTTGGCCATATGTGATCCCTCCTTCCATTTCTTGACGTTACCGTCATACATTTAACTAAATTATATCAAACATCAACAATCGGTCAATACAAACGTTCAATATTTTTTAGAAAAAAGTTAACCTGTTAATGACTTTGGTTAAATTGTATAATAAATTAAAAAAGGAGTAAATGATGGCTGAAGAGACACCAAAAAAAGAAGTTAACATTATAATTATTTCAGATTCTGCCGGAGATACAGCGTTTAATAATGCTGTAGCTGCCGCAGCACAATTTCCTGACGCACAAATCACTTACAGAAGATATCCTTTCATAATCAATAAGGAAAAATTAGAGGAGACTTTTGAAGAGATAATACAATACCCTAATTTGTTACTTATTTACAGCTTGGTAAAAGATGAAATGCAAATACCAGTTATTCGTTTCGTCAGAGAACATCACATACAAAGTGTAGATATCTTATCACCTGCAATTGAGTCTATTCAAAAATTGACTGGTCTTAAACCTGAGCAAAAAATTGGTGCACAACACAAAATGAACCAAAAATACTTCGATCGGATTTCTGCAATGGAGTTTGCTGTAATGTATGATGATGGGAAGGATCCTAAAGGGTTTTTGGAAGCAGATGTTGTTCTGCTGGGAGTTTCAAGGACTTCAAAAACGCCTTTATCTTTATTTTTAGCAAACAAAAATTTGAAGGTAGCGAATTTACCTCTGGTTCCTGACACCCATATTCCTAAGGAAATATATCAAATTGATCCTAAAAAGATTATCGGTTTGACTAACGATTTATCCGTTTTAAATGAAATTAGGCGGGAAAGAATGATTTCTTATGGCTTGAGTCCTGATACATCTTACTCTAATACCGATGCGATTAAAAAGGAATTGGATTCTGCACAAAAGCTTTATGATAAATTAGGCTGTTTTGTAATTAATGTTGCACACCGCTCAATTGAAGAAACAGCAGCTATTATTATGAATCATTTAGGAGTACAAAAGTAATTTCTAGGGACATATTTTAAGCTGAAAAGGGCTTATTTAATAAATCACCAAGTATAAGAATTCATAGGCTGATTAATTGCAGTAAAATGGCTCAAAAAATAAAATAGAAGTAGGTAATAACAGCTTTTAGTTCATAGAAAGGGCCAAATTATGCAAGCAAACAATAAAAAACTAGATACTGCGATTTTCGCTGGTGGGTGCTTCTGGTGCATGGTTAAACCTTTTGATTCACTGCCTGGAATTAAGAAAGTGATTTCTGGATATACAGGAGGTCATGTCCCAAATCCTACTTATGAGCAAGTTTGCACTGGAACTACTGGTCACACAGAGGCCGTGGAAATAACTTTTGATCCTGAAATTATATCGTATCAGAAATTATTGGACTACTATTGGCAAGTAACGGATCCTACAGACGCAAGCGGACAATTTCAGGATCGTGGAGATAACTATCGTCCAGTAATTTTTTATAATTCCCCTGCTCAAAAAGAAGCAGCTGAAAATTCAAAAGAAGCTTTACAAAAAAGCGGCAAATTTGATGACCCCATTGTTACTCAAATTGAGCCTGCTAAGCCGTTTTATCCGGCAGAAGATTACCATCAGGATTTTTACAAAAAAAATCCTTTCCGGTACAATCTTGAAGAGTCTGGTGGCAGAGCAGATTTCATAAAAAAACATTGGCAGAATTAATCAAAGTTTTGACCAAAAGTGCTTTAAATTTTACGTAGTTGTGTTAGTATACTTAAGAAAAATACTAGTTTTTATATTTAATATGAAAACTAGTATTTTATTATTTTATAAAAATTAATTAGAGTGCTTAATAAAAAGGATTTATTAACAATGGATCAACTTGACGCGTTCAATCGGCGGTATAACCTACTATCAAAAATTTCTGCATCTTTTTTTTATTCATTAGCGGTTGCCGTAGCTTTAAATTTCTTTTGGACACCCGGCCACATGTACTCTTCGGGGGTTACTGGTTTTGCACAATTGATTAACACTATGAGTGAGCGGTTTTTGCCCTTTACCTTGTCAACTTCAGTCCTCTACTTTGTTCTTAACTTGCCCCTACTTCTTTTAGCGTGGATAAAGATTGGCCATAAATTTACCTTCTTTACCATTATTACCGTCATTCTTGGTTCAATTATGATGAGAGTCATTCAACCAGTAAATATGCATATTGACCCCCTTGTCTGTGCTATTTTTGGTGGTATGATCAACGGACTGGGAACAGGTTTTGCTCTAAAGAATGGTATTTCAACTGGCGGACTGGATATCATTGGAATAGTGATTCAAAGGAAAACGGGTACTAGTTACGGTAAAATCAGTATTTTAATTAACCTGATTATTATTGCTGCTGCGGGTTTTGCTTTCGGCTGGACCCGTGCCCTTTATTCAGCTTTGACAATTTTCATCAATGGCCGTGTAATCGATGCTGTATACACTCAGCATCAAAAATTACAAGTCACAATTGTTACAGAAAAGCCTAAAACAATCATTGATGGCATTCAAGAAAAAATGCACCGGGGCATCACTATCTTTCATGATGTTGAGGGTGCATACAGCCATAACGAGAAAAAAGTTCTCATTACAGTTATTGATAGATATGATATGTATGACGTTTTACATATTGTTAAAAAAAGCGATCCTTATGCTTTTATGAGTGTTACCGAAGTAGAACGAGTTTATGGCAGTTTTAAGGAACAAGAAATAGTTTAGGCTCTTTGTCAAATCCTGTTGATAGAGCTTAAATGAATAGAATCAAGCAGCTAAAAAACTGCTTGGTTCTTTTTCTTTTACCTT